>NZ_DLTK01000094.1:0-58542 GCF_002500885.1 Brevundimonas sp. UBA7838 | reverse complement strand
CCCAGCCCGGCGGCGACCGCCAGAGCCAGCAGGCTGGAGCGGGCGCTCAGTCGAACGGCGGCGCGAGAGGTCATGTCATTCATTCGGGAAACCGTCGGGGGCTGGCGTCGGCTCACGAGACGAGCCCGCCGAGGAATTGGAAGATATTGAGCTTCTGTAGGTCGTTCCACGTTGCGAACAACATAAATCCCGCCAAAAGCGCAAGGCCTGCACGATAGCCCATCTCCTGGAACCGCGCCGACACAGGCTGTTTCGCCACAGCCTCATAGCCGTAGAAAAGCAGATGCCCGCCGTCGAGGACCGGAATGGGAAGCAGATTTAGAAAGCCGATTCCGATCGAAAGTATGGCGGCCAAGGTTGTCAGCGTCAGGATCAGGTTGATCGCCATGGCGCCCGGAGCTGGATTGGCCTCAACCGCAGCCGTCGTCAGCGAGCCCGTCGCCTTGGCCATGCCCAGCGGACCGCTGAACTGATCGCCCGACTCACGGCCCGTCGCCAGGCGTCCGAGGTAGGTCAGGGTCGAGCCGATGACGTCGGCCGTTTGGCGCGCTCCCTCGGCGACAGCCTCGACGGGGCCATAGCGCACGTGGCGGACATCGCCGGCCGACGAGCCCAGCCCCAGGCCGATGCGACCGACCTTGACCCGTCCGGCGATGGGGTCGTTTTCCTCGCGGCGTTCCGGCGTCGCGACCAGTTCGACCGGACGCCCGGCGCGCTCGACCGTGAAACGGACGGGATCGCCGGTCGAGAGCATGACGGTGCGGGTGACCGCGCTGCCGTCCTTGATGGCCTTGCCGTTCACCTCGGTGATCAGGTCGCCGACCTGGAAACCGGCGGCGGCGGCTGGCGATCCGGCTTGGACCTGAGCGACACGCGCGGGACGCAGGGACACGCCGACGGCCATGAAGACGACGGCGAAGATGGTGATGGCCAGGATGAAGTTCGCGATGGGCCCGGCCGCGACGATCAGGGCGCGCTGCCACACTGGCTTAAAGTGGAAATAATCACGCTCGGCGCCCGGTCCACGCTCGGCGACCACGCGGCTGCGCAGTTCATCCAATCCGGCCCGGTCAGGCACGCTGGACGCATCCAAATCGCCCGAGAACTTCACATAGCCGCCCAGCGGCAGCCAACCGAGACGCCATTCGATGCCGTGACGATCGGTGCGGCTGGCCACGGCCTTCCCGAAGCCGACCGCGAACCGATCCACCTTCACGCCAAAGGCGCGCGCGACAAGGAAGTGACCCAGTTCGTGGATGGTGACGATGAAGGTCAGCACCAGCAGGAACGAGGCGATGGAGATCAGGACCTGACCCAGGACGCCCAGCATTCGAAAATCGTCTCCCCTGGCCTGCTGTCAGGCCGCATTCGCAAGGCTGGCGATGACGCTCTCGGCCATTCGACGCGTCTCGGCGTCGACCGAAAGGGCCGCGCCGCAGGCGTCTCCAGAACCGAAAGCCATCCCCGCTTTCGTCGCACGCTCAAGGGTTTCGGCGACGACTGCGGCAATATTGAGAAACGCCAGCTTGCGGTCAAGAAAGGCGAAGGCGGCGACCTCGTTGGCGGCGTTGAACACGGCGGGCGTCGCGCCGCCCGCCTTCAGGGCCTGACGCGCCAGATCGAGGGCGGGAAAGCGCGTCAGATCGGGCGCTTCGAACGTCAGGCGACCCAGCGCAGCCAGATCCAACTTGGGCGCCGGCCACGCGATCCGATCCGGCCAGGCAATGGCGCAGGCGATCGGCGTGCGCATATCCGGCGGTCCCATCTGGGCCAGGGTCGAACCATCCACATACTCCACAAGGCTGTGGATGATCGATTCGGGGTGCACGACGACATCGATCCGATCCTGCGGCATATCGAACAGATAAGCCGCCTCGATCATCTCCAGGCCCTTATTGGCCATGGTGGCGCTATCGACTGAAATCTTGGCGCCCATGCTCCAGTTGGGGTGGGCGACGGCCTGTTCCGGCGTGATGGCGACCATCTGCTCGCGCGGCGTATTGCGAAAAGGCCCGCCCGATGCGGTGAGGATCAGCTTGGCCACCCGCTCAGGCGCTTCGGCCGGAAACACCTGGAAGATGGCGGAGTGCTCGGAATCGACGGGGATCAAGCGCCCCCCTGCCCGCTTAACCCGTTCGATCAGGGCGGGGCCGCAGCAGACCAGGCTTTCCTTGTTGGCCAGCGCCAGGGTCGCGCCCGTTCCCGCCGCCGCCCAGGCGGACTTCAAACCCGCCGCTCCGACGATGGACGCCATGATCCAGTCGGCAGGTCGCGTCGCCGCCTCAACGATGGCGGCGTCGCCGGCGGCGACAGTGACGTCCGTGCCGGACAAGGCGTCGCGCAGTTCGCCCAACCGCGCAGGATCCGCCGTCACGGCCAGCTTGGGCCGCCAGCGTTTGGCCTGCTCGGCCAGTTTGGCGATATTGGCGCCGCCCGTCAGGGCCTCGACCTCGAACGCGCCCGTGCCCGTCGCCTCGGCTTGAGCCATCAGGTCCAGCGTGGAAGCGCCGACCGATCCGGTCGCGCCAAGCACGGTGATGCGACGCCGGATCACGCCCCACGCTCCAGCATCAGGACGATCAGTCGGCCCGCCGCGACGACGACGACCGCGAACATCAAACCATCGACACGGTCCAGCAGGCCGCCGTGGCCGGGAATGGTGTTGCCCGCATCCTTGACCCCGAACCGTCGCTTCAGCGCCGATTCCCACAGGTCGCCCGCCATGGTCGCCAAGGCCGCGGCAAAGCCCAGCACAGCCCCCCAGACGACGCTCAAGGCCCCCATATTGACCCAGGCCGTCATGACGGCGCCCGCAACCGCGCCGGCCGCAACGCCGCCGATGAACCCGGACCAGGTCTTGTTTGGCGAGAAGCGCGGCCACAGCTTGGGGCCGCCAAGGGTGGATCCCGCCAAATAGGCCACGATGTCGGCCGACCAGGCGACGGCGAACACCAGCACGGTCCAGTGCAGTCCGATCAGACTGTCGACGTCACGCAGCCACATCAGCAGGACCGAAGGCCAGCCGAGATAGAGCACGCCATAGGCGGCATCCAGCGCCTCCTGCCCTCGGCTGCGCGCGTAGACCCCGGCCGCGACTGCGCCGAACACCAGCATGATGAAGGCGACGGACATGGCGCCGAAATGGGCGCTGATCACCGCCGCCACAACGCCGAAGCTGACCGCGCCGCCCATCACGCGGCGTGCATGCGGCGCACTCATCGCCGCCCATTCGAACGCGAGGACGACGCTGGCGACGATCATCAGCGCCAGGAACCACACGCCGCCGCCCCACGTCGCAGCGACGGCAGCGGGCGCCAGCACGACGGCGGACGCAGCCCTGAGGGCGATATCCCGACCCTTGACCGCCATCAGGCTGTCGCGCGCTCAGGCGCGATCACGCGTCCGCCGAAACGGCGATCGCGCTGACCAAAGGCCGAGATCGCCTCAGCCAAGGCCTTTGGGCCATAGTCGGGCCACAGAATATCCTGGAAGACGAGTTCGGCGTAGGCGGCCTCCCACAACAGGAAGTTCGAAAGCCGCTGCTCGCCCGACGTACGTACGATCAGGTCAAGCGGCGGCGAGCCCGCCGTGGCCAGGCCCGAGGTCAGGATCGCCTCGTTGAAAGGCTCGACCGTCTCGCCCGCCAGCACCCGCTCCATATGGCGACGCGCCGCGTCCACCAGATCCGCACGACCGCCATAGTTGAAGGCGACCTGCAACAGAAATCGGTCGTTATGGGCGGTCTGGGCCTCGGCCCGTTCGATGATGGCGGCGATGTCGGCCGGCAGTCCTTCGCGTCGTCCCAGGATCTTCAGCCGGACGCCGGCCTTGGTCAGCCTGGCCAAATCGCTGGCGACGTAGGAGCGCACCAGCCCCATCAGGTCCGACACCTCGTCCTCGGGCCGGCTCCAGTTCTCGGTTGAGAAGCCGAACACGGTCAGGCAATCGATGCCGAGATCCGGCGCCGCCTGGATCGTGCGCTTCAGCGCCTGGACGCCTTCGCGATGGCCAAGGGCGCGCGGCAGGCCGCGGGCCTTCGCCCAGCGTCCATTGCCGTCCATGATGATGGCGACGTGGCGCGGGCCGTCCTGACCCTGCTTGTCTGGGCTTTGGCCTGAAGGCGCGGCGCGGTCTGCCGTCATCTGTCGTGCGATCCCTTCCGGACCCAGCCGTTTCGCCTCAGACCTGCATGATCTCTTGTTCCTTGGTCTTCAAGGTCTCGTCGATGCGCTTGATGGCAGCGTCGGTGTCCTTCTGGACCTCGGTCTCCATCTTCTTTTGCTCGTCCTGGCTGATCTCGCCGGCCTTCTCGGCCTTCTTCAGATCGTCGTTGGCGTCGCGGCGGACGTTGCGAACCGATATCTTCTGCTGCTCGGCATATTTGCCGGCCAACTTGACCAGGTCCTTGCGGCGTTCCTCGGTCAGAGGCGGCACCGGAATGCGCAGGGTCTGGCCGTCCACGATCGGGTTCAGGCCCAGATTGGCGTTGCGGATCGCCTTTTCGACGGCGACCACCATGCCCTTGTCCCAGACGCTGACGCTGATCATGCGCGGCTCGGGCACGCTGATCGCGGCGACGGCGGTCAGCGGCGAGGCCGAGCCGTAGGCTTCGACCCGCACGGGCTCCAGAAGACCGGCATTGGCGCGGCCGGTGCGCAGACCGCTGAACTCTTCCTTCAGAGCAGCGACGGAGCGATCCATGCGATCGCGATAGGTCTTCAGGTCAGGCTTTGCCATGGTCTTGGTCTCTCTTGTCTTTCCTGGTCAGGCGAACGTTCAGGCGACGTCCTGAATGACCGTGAACGTGCCTTCGCCGGTCAGGGTCCGGCGCAGCGAATTGTCTTCCCGAATGGAGAAGACCACGATCGGTATGCCCGTGTCGCGCATCATGGCGATGGCCGAGGCGTCCATAACGCGCAGATCCTTGGCCAGCACATCCTGATAGGACAGCGTCTCATACCGCGTCGCGTCGGGATCCTTCTTCGGGTCGGCGGTATAGACCCCGTCCACACTGGTGCCCTTCAGCAGCGCGTCGCAGCCCATTTCCGCCGCACGTAGCGCCGCGCCCGAGTCCGTGGTGAAGAACGGTGCGCCCACGCCGGCGGCGAAGATCACGACCCGGCCCTTTTCCAGGTGCCTCAGGGCGCGACGGCGGATGTAGGGTTCGGCGATGGCCGCCATCGGAATGGCGCTCTGCACGCGGGTCGAGACGCCGATCTTCTCCAGCGCCGACTGCATGGCCAGGGCGTTCATGATCGTCGCCAGCATGCCCATATAGTCGGCCTGGGCGCGCTCCATGCCGGCCGCCGCCTTGGACAGACCGCGGAAGATGTTGCCGCCGCCGATGACCAGGCAGATTTCCACGCCCTCGGCCGCGACGTCCGCGACGGCCTTGGCTACAGCATCGACCGTCTTCATGTCGACGCCGAACGACTGGTCGCCCATCAGCACCTCGCCCGACACCTTCAGCAGGACGCGTTTGTAGCGGAAGGTCGAGGGGGCGTCGGGCATGCGGGAAGGTCCGTTTGACTGCGGCGCCATTGAATCAGGCGGCTTCTTATAGACGAAAGGCGCGCCGGCCATCAAAGCCGAACGCGCCCTTCTGATACAAAACCCTCACGAATGAGGGGAATGTTTTTAGTTGCCGCCCATCATGGAGGCGACTTCCGACGCGAAGTCGGGGCCTTCGACCTTCTCGACGCCTTCACCCAGCGCCAGGCGGACGAAGCCCGCCAGGTGCAGGTTGGAGGAGCCCAGTTCCTTGGCCGAGTTGGCGACCAGTTGTTCGATGGTCACGTCCGGATCCATGACGAACGGCTGCTTGGACAGCACCACGTCCTTCTGGAACTTGTTGATCTGGCCTTCCACGATCTTGGCGATCATGGCTTCCGGGCGACCTTCTTCCTTGGCTTTTTCGGTCAGAACGGTGCGTTCCTTCTCGATGGCGGCGGGGTCCAGGTCGTCGGTGTTCAGCGACAGCGGCGCGGTGGCGGCGACGTGCATGGCGATCTTGCGGCCCAGTTCGCGAAGCGCGGTCTTGTCGCCCTCGCCTTCCAGAGCCACCAGCACGCCGATACGACCGACGCCCGGCGAAACCGCGTTGTGGACGTAGGTCGAGACGACGCCTTCCGACACCGACAGGCGGGCGGCGCGGCGCAGTTGCATGTTTTCGCCGATGGTGGCGATCATGTTGGTCACTTCGTCCTGGACCGTCTTGCCGGCTTCCAGTTCGGCGCCGTGCAGGGCCTCGACCGAGTGGTGCTCCAGACCCAGTTGGGCGAACGACTTGGCGGCGTTCTGGAACAGCTCGTTGCGGGCGACGAAGTCGGTTTCGGCGTTGAACTCGATGGCGGCGGCGACTTCGCCCTTGCCGTCTTCCTTCGACGCGACGGCGACCAGACCCTCAGCGGCGACGCGGTCGGCCTTCTTGGCGGCCTTGGACAGGCCCTTGGCGCGCAGCCAGTCGATCGCTGCTTCGATGTTGCCGTCGTTTTCGACCAGCGCCTTCTTGCAGTCCATCATGCCGACGCCCGAACGCTCGCGAAGCTCCTTCACGAGGGCGGCAGTGATCTCGGCCATGTTCTTCTCCTTGGGGGATTTCGTATGTGGGAACGGCCGGACTGATTTAGCCCGGCCGTGTGTCAGTTCGTCAGGCGGCGCTCAAGAACGCGAACGCCGCCCGGCGGGCGATCAGCCCTCGGCCTTCTCGGTTTCTGCAGCCGGCTCAGCAGCGGCTTCCAGTTCGGCGGCAGCGCCTTCCGTGCCGGCCGGCGCGGCTTCGGCTTCAGCCTTGGGGGCCGAGGCTTCACGCAGCATCGGCTCGACCGGAGCTTCCGAAGCGCCCAGGTCGATGCCCGAGGCCGAAGCGCCGGCGGCCAGACCGTCCAAGACGGCGTCGGCGATCAGGTCGCAGTAGGTCTGGATGGCGCGGGCGGCGTCGTCGTTGCCGGGGACCGGATAGGTGATGCCGTCCGGATCCGAATTGGTGTCCAGGATGGCGATGATCGGGATGTTCAGCTTGCGGGCTTCCTGGATCGCGATCGCTTCCTTGTTGGTGTCGATCACGAACATGATGTCCGGGATCGAACCCATGTCCTTGATGCCGCCCAGCGACAACTCGAGCTTGTCCTTCTCGCGCTGCAGGTTCAGCAGCTCTTTCTTGACGCGGCCTTCGCCGCCGTTTTCCAGAATGCCTTCCAGCTCACGCAGACGAGCGATCGAGCCCGACACGGTGCGCCAGTTGGTCAGCGTGCCGCCGAGCCAACGATTGTTCATGTAGTACTGGGCGCAGCGCTTGGCGGCTTCCGCGACCGGCTCTGCGGCCTGGCGCTTGGTGCCGACGAACAGAACGCGACCGCCCTTGGCGGCGACTTCGCGCACGGCCACCAGAGCCTGGTGGAACAGCGGCATCGTCTGCGACAGGTCGATGATGTGGATGTTCGAGCGCGAGCCGAAGATGTAGCGGTCCATCTTCGGGTTCCAGCGGTGCGTCTGGTGGCCGAAGTGGGCGCCGGCTTCAAGCAGGGTGCGCATCGAGAATTCAGGCAGAGCCATGATCGTTCAGTCCTTTTTCCGATCAAACGTGGCGCGGGGGATTAAAGGTCTGAAAGACCCTCGGAATGGTGCGGATCGGGATGTCTCCCCGAAGCGCGCCTCTCCCGCGTTGCGAAATGCGGGGGCCATGTAGGCCGGATGGGCCGCAATAGCAAGCGCAGCCCTGCAAATGCGGAAAAAGGCGGCCCCTTTCGGGACCGCCTTTAGTCAGCAACGCGACGGCTGCTTTTACTTCATCGCGTCCAGCAGGGTCCGGGCGCGGTCGCGGTGTGCAGTGACGGGCGTCACCAGTTCGCGCGCCAGGGTGGCCAAGGCGGGCGCTTCGGTGTTGTCGGCAAAGCCGTTCAGCAGCGTCAGCGTCTCGTTGTGGGCGGCGACTTGTTGGTCCAGATAGACCTTGTCGAAGTCGTCCGGCGTGGCGGCGTTCAGATTGTCGATCAGGCCCTTGCGGCGTTCGTCCAACGTCGTAGGGATGGCGACGTTCGGCGCAGCGGTCGCCTGAGCGGCGGCCAGTTTCTTGCCGGCGGCGGTGTGATCCTTGGTGATCATGGCGGCCAGAGCCTTCACGTCCGCATTCTTGGACTTGGCTGCGGCGATCTTGGCGGCTTCCAGCTCATACATGTTGCCGGTGCCCAGGCCGGTGACGAAACCGTCGACGGTGTTGGCGCCCATGGTTATGGCCGAGGTCTGGCCCACGACACCGGACGTGGCGTCTTGGGTGGCGTTGACCGCTTCGCCGGTGTTCTGGGCGGCGCTGTCGCCACCCTGGTTGCAGGCGGCGAGAAGGGCCAGCGAGGCGACGCTGGCGATGGCGAGATATTTCATTGGAACAGTCTCCCTATGGACTGACCAAACCCATCACGCGTCCGTGAGGTTCCGAAAAATCAAAAGCTTGACCATATCCGCGAGGGTTTAGGCGTCCTCCAGCATGACGACGCCCGGCGCTGACTTCAACGCGCCGCGCAGGGCGCCGTCCAGGCGATAACGACCGGGGATCTTGACCTCCACCTCGCGCCCCTGCTCGAGGCCTGCGATCATCAGCGACACCTCCCCGCCCTTGCCGATCGCGCCTGATCGCGCGCGTTCCAACCGCGCCTTCAGCGCCTCGGCGTCAGCGCTGCGAGCCGAGACATGGATGCGAAGGCCGATGTTGGCGTCGTCCAGCAGATTATCCATCTGGGACGCGTCGTCGCCGAAGAAGCGCACCTCCCCCTCCGACGACTTGGCGCGCACCCGCACCATGACCGAGGCGCCGGGCTCCAGCACCTCGCGGCATTTGCGCAGTTGTTCGGGCGGGAACAGGCATTCGAACTCGCCAGTCGGATCCGAGAAGGTCACGAAGGCGAACTTCTCGCCCGTCCGCGCGCTGGCCCGCTCCTGTTTGCGACGAACGACACCCGCCATCTGGAACGCCTCGTGTCCGGACTCAGCCAGCGGAATCGCTTCGGCGACGAAGGTGACGCGCTTGCGCTTTAGGGCTGAGGTCATCTCGTCCAGGGGGTGGCCCGACAGATAGAAGCCGACCGCCGACAGTTCGTGATCCAGCCGCTCCGGACCGACCCAGGGTTCGACGCTCTTCAGACGCGGGCGCGCGGCATGGGCCTGGTCGCCGCCGAACAATGACACCTGAGACGAGGCGCGTTCGGCCGCCACGCTCTGGCAATAGGCCATCAGCACGTCGGCCTGTTCCAGCAACTGACGCCGGTTGGGGTGGATGCTGTCGAAGGCGCCGGCCTTGGCCAGACCTTCCAGCGCGCGCTTGTTGACGCTGCGCGGATCGACGCGCTCGAGGAAGTCGAAGATGTCGGCGAAGCGGCCGCCCGTCTCGCGCACCTCGATGACGTGTTTCATCGCCTCGAGACCCACGTTTCGGATCGCGCCCAAGGCGTAGAGCACCGCCCCCTTGTCGTCGTCCCAGGCCACGTCGAAGTCGGCCGATGAGCGATTGATGTCGGGCGCCAGGACCGGCACGTCGAACCGTTTGGCGTCCTGATAGAAGACCGCCAGTTTGTCGGTGTTCGACAAGTCCAGGCTCATGGACGCCGCGAAAAACTCGACCGGCTGATTGGCCTTCAGCCACCCCGTCTGGAACGAGATAAGAGCATAGGCGGCGGCGTGGGACTTGTTGAAGCCGTATCCGGCGAACTTGGCGACCAGGTCGAAGATGGAGCCGGACTGGGTCTCCGGCACGGCCTTCTCGGCGGCGCCCTTGACGAAGCGGAGGCGCTGGAAATCCATCTCCTCCTTCTTCTTCTTACCCATTGCCCGGCGCAGCAGGTCGGCCTCGCCCAGGCTGTAGCCCGCCAGGATTTGGGCGATCTTCATCACCTGTTCCTGGTAGATGATGACGCCGTAGGTCTCGGTCAGCACCTCTTTCAGACTGGGGTGCAGATAGTCGACCTCGGCGCGCCCGAACTTGCGGTCGATATAGGTGTCGATCATCTCCATCGGCCCGGGCCGATAAAGTGAAATCAGGGCGGTGATCTCTTCGATGGAGCCGCAGCGCATCTTGCGCAGGGTGTCGCGCATGCCCTGGGATTCCAGCTGGAACACCCCGACCGTCTGACCAGAGGCCATCAGTTCATAGGTGCGCGCATCATCCAGCGGCAGGCTGTTCCAGTCCCTGGCTGCGCCACGCCGTTCGAGATAGCCGCGCGCCCGATCCAGCACCGTCAGCGTCTTCAGGCCCAGGAAGTCGAATTTCACCAGACCCGCCGGCTCGACCCATTTCATGTTGAATTGGGACGCCGGAATGGTGGAGCGCGGATCCTGATACAGCGGCACCAGTTCCGTCAGCGGCCGGTCGCCGATGACGATGCCGGCGGCGTGGGTCGAGGCGTTGCGGTAAAGCCCCTCCAACTCCAGCGCGGTTTCCAGCAAGGTCTTCACCGCCGGCTCGGCGTCGCGCGCCTCCTTCAGGCGCGGCTCGATGTCGATGGCCTGGGCCAGGGTGACGGGCGCGGCCGGATTGTTCGGCACCATCTTGCAGAGCCGGTCGACCTGACCCAGTGGCATCTGCAGCACCCGACCCACGTCGCGCAACACGGCCCGCGCCTGCAAGGTGCCGAAGGTGATGATCTGGGCCACCCGGTCCTTGCCGTAGCGGTCCTGAACATAGTCGATCACCTCTTCGCGCCGCTCCTGGCAGAAGTCGATGTCGAAATCGGGCATGGAGACGCGTTCGGGGTTCAGGAACCGCTCGAACAGCAGGCCGAACCGCAGCGGGTCCAGATCGGTAATGGTCAGGGACCAGGCGACCAGAGAGCCCGCGCCGGAGCCCCGCCCCGGCCCCACGGGAATACCGTGGGTCTTGGCCCATTTGATGAAGTCCGACACGATGAGGAAGTAGCCGGGGAAGCCCATCTGCTGGATGATCCCGACCTCCCATTCCAGGCGGGTCCAGTATTCCTCTTCGGGAACGGCCGGCGTGACCTCGGTCAGGCGGATCTTCAGCCCCTCGCGCGCCTGGTGGGCCAGTTCATCGGCCTCGGAGCGCCCGGCACCTGTATCGAAACGCGGCAGGATGGGCGCGTGAGTATTGACCAGGAAGGCGCAGCGCCGCGCGATGTCGATGGTGTTGTCGCAAGCCTCGGGCAGGTCGGCGAACAACTCGCGCATGACGGCGGCGGGCTTGAACCAGTGTTCGCCGGTGATGCGGCGGCGATCCTCCTGGCCGGTGAAGGCGCCGTCGGCGATGCACAGCAGGGCGTCGTGGGATTTGGCCTGCGCCGCCTTGGCGTAATAGACGTCGTTGGTGGCGACCAGCGGCACGTCGTTGACGTAGGCCCATTCGACCAGCCCCGGCTCGGCGCGCTTTTCGTCCTCCAGCCCGTGGCGTTGCAGTTCGACGTAGAAGCGGTCGCCGAACGCCGCCTTCATCGCCGCCAGAGCAGCGGCGCCTTCGGCCTTCTTGCCTTGGGCGAACAGCGGATCGACCGGGCCGTCCGGGCCACCGGACAGCAGGATCAGGCCTTCGGAGCGGGCGACGACCTGCTCCCAGGCCACGCCCGGCTCGGCCATTTCTCCGGCGTCCAGATAGGCGGATGACGAGAGGGCGCACAGGTTCAGCCATCCGGCTGTATCCTGGGCCAGCAGAACCACGGTCGGAACCTTGGCCCAGCGCGCGTTGATCTGGCCGCCGATGCCGAAGACCGGAAGAGCGCAGGCCACGAGCGGCTGAACGCCTGCATCCTTCGCCGTCTGGCTGAACTCCAGCGCGCCGAACAGGTTGGCCCGGTCGGCCACCCCGACCGCCGGCATTCCGGAGTCGGCCGCCAGCTTGCCGACCTTGGCCGCCTTGATCGCGCCTTCCAGCAGCGAATAGGCCGAGCGGACCCGCAGATGGACAAAACCCTGACTGTTCACCGGCTCGTTCACGCCTTCTTCGACCCTGGCCCGCTGAAGAGCCCTGCTCTACCCTGAGTCTCATATCGGGCGGCGCGCGGCCATCGCAAACCGGTCGCCCCACGGATCGGCTGTGGATCGCTGGCTTCGGACGGTCCTCGAAAAAACACCGTCTAAAGTGTCTAATTCGTCTGATCTCAGGCGGTGACGCTGATCGCCACGGTCCAGACCATCCAGACGAAACCGCCGCACGACGCCAGCGACAGCATATCCCTCATCAAACGCGGCATGACCTTGGCTCCGAGACATCCGTTATGTTCTGCTAATGTTCTATGTTGGCGTTTTGTTCCGGTCAAGTCGTTCTCGGTGAAACCGTTTGCGCGTCGCCGTCGTAGTCATTGCAACAGGAGATGAGACCATGTCCCCTCGCACGACTGCCCTCGCCGCCGTTGCATCCTTGACCGCCGCTGCGCTGGCGATCGGAGCGCCCCTGGCCCGTCAGGCCGAGGCGCAGACGGCGTTTCAGACCGCGATCTTCGCCGGCGGCTGCTTCTGGTCGGAGGAGAAGGCGTTCGACGACCTGCCAGGCGTGCGTTCAGCGGTGTCCGGCTTCGTCGGCGGCCATACCGCCAATCCGACCTACGAACAGGTGGTGCGAGGCGGCACGGGTCATATGGAGGCCGTTCAGGTCACGTTCGATCCGCAAGTCGTCAGCTATCGCGCCCTGGTCGATCGCTACTGGCGCACCATCGATCCGACCGACCCGAACGGTCAGTTCTGCGATCAGGGGCCGTCCTATCGGGCCGCTGTTTTCGCCACGGGCGCCCATCGCGCGGACGCAATCGCCTCACGCGATGCGGCCATGCGGATTTTGAGAAAGAGCTTCACGACCCCGGTCGTCGGCGTTCAGCGGTTCTGGCCGGCGGGAGCGGAGCATCAGGACTATGCCAAGCGACACGCCGCCAGCTATCAGGCCTATCGGGTCGGTTGCCGCCGCCCCGAACGCCTGCGGGCGATCTGGGGCGACGCCGCCGTCAGCTGATCAGTAGGCTTGGCTCTGGGCCGCGCGCTGTTCCAGATGACCGTCCTTCAGGGCGAAGACACGGTCCATATGGCCGGCCAACTCCATATTGTGGGTGGCGATCAGGGCGGCGACGCCCGTGGTCTTGGCTAAGTTGCGCAGGGATTCGAACACGGATTGGCTGGTGGTCGGATCCAGATTGCCGGTCGGCTCGTCGGCGAGCAGCAGGCGTGGGCCGTTGGCCAGCGCGCGACCGATGGCGACGCGCTGCTGTTCACCGCCAGACAGCTGCGCCGGCTGGTGCGTCAGGCGTTCGCCTAGACCCAAGGCCGTCAGCGTGACCGCGGCGCGTTTGCGCGCCTCGTCCTGGGCCACCCCGGCGATCCGCATCGGCAGGGCGACATTGTCGCGCGCGTCGAACTCGGGCAGCAGGTGGTGAAACTGATAGACGAAGCCGATTCGGCCCAGGCGCAGGCGTGTGCGGGCGCGCTCGTCCAGATCACCGACCTGTTCGCCGTCGATGGCGACCGTGCCGCTGGTGGGCTTCTCCAACAGGCCGGCGGCGTGCAGCAGCGACGACTTGCCAGAGCCCGACGGTCCGATCAGTCCGACCAGTTCGCCGGGATAGACGTCCAGATCCACGCCCTTCAGCACGGTCAGGCCGCCTTGGGCGGTGTCATAGGTGCGGGTCAGGCCGCGCACCGAAAGGATGGGAGCCTTACTCATAGCGAAGCGCCTCCACGGGATCGATGCGAGACGCGTTCCAGGACGGCGGCAGGCTGGCGATACAGCTCATCAACAGAGACCAGAAGGCCACCCAGGTCACGTCCACCGGATCGACCAGGGCCGGGATGGCGTCCAGCATATAGACGTCGGAATCGAACAGCTTGGTCTGCAGCACGAACTCCAGGAAATGCTGGATCGAACCAATATTCCAGCAGAACAGCAGACCCAGGATCAGCCCCGCGATGGTGCCCGCGACCCCGATCATGGCGCCGGCCATGAAGAAGACGCGCAGGATCGCCGAGGGGCTGGCGCCGATGGTGCGCAGGATGGCGATGTCGCGGCCCTTATTCTTCACCAGCATGACGATGCCGGAAATGATGTTCATGGCGGCGATGGCCACGACGAGGCCCAGGATTATGCTCATGGCCACGCGTTCGACCTTCAGCGCGCCGTAGAAGGCGGCGAGCCGCTCTCGCCAGTCGCTGACGACCGAGCCGGGACCGGCGGCGTCGCGGATGGCGGCGGTCAGGGCGCCGACCTGATCGGGGTCGTCGACCTTGATCTCGATCGCGTCCCAGACGCCTTCCTTGCCGAAGAAGAGCTGCTGTTGCTCTAGAGGCATGAAGATGAACGCGCGGTCGTAATCGGCGGCGCCCGAGCGGAACAGGCCGCCGACGAAATAGGTCTTCTCAAGTCCGCCGAGGTTGCCGAAGGCGCTGTCGGCCCCGGTCGGCGAATACAGGGTCACAGGATCGCCGACGCGCAGGCCCATGGAGTTGGCCAGGGCCGCGCCGACCAGAATGCGGTCGCCGCCATAAGGGCCCTTGCCGAAGCTGGCGCGCTCCTGCGGGCTTAAGCTGTCGAAGACATACTGGGTCTTCGCCAGATCCTCTGGGCGGATGCCCTTAACGATGGCGCCGGTCGTATAGCTGCCGACGCGGATCAGGCTTTGCGCCTCGTTCAGCGGACTGGCGCTGGCGACGCCCGGCACGGCCTGGATGCGTTTCAGCGCGGCTTCCCGATCCGGCGAGGTCAGGACCTGCCCCTGCACATACATATGGCCGTTAAAGGCCAGCATGCGCCCCAGCAGTTCGCTGCGGAAGCCGGACATGATGCTCATCACGCTGATCAGGACGGCGACGGCCAGCATGATGCCGATGAAGCTGATCACCGCGATGGTGGCGACGCCGCCTTCCTTGCGCTTGGCGCGCAGGTAGCGCAGGGCCAGGCCGATCTCCCACGAGGAGAAGGCGCCGGACGGACGAGACGGCAGGCTCAAGCGGTCAGCCTTTCAATAGCTTCGGCGAGCGGCACGGAGACCTTCTCGCCGGTGGCGCGGCGTTTCAGTTCGACCACGCCGTCCGCCAGACCCTTGGGACCGATGGTCAGCTGCCACGGCACGCCGATCAGGTCGGCGGTGGCGAACTTGCCGCCGGGACGTTCGTCGGTGTCGTCGTAGAGGACGTCCTTGCCGAGCTTTTCAAGCTGGGCCACCGCGTCCTCGCAGGCCGCCGAGACGGCCTCGTCATTGGCGCGCAGATTGATCACGACCACGTCGAAAGGCGCGACCGCATCGGGCCAGATGATGCCGCCGGCGTCGTGGCTCGCTTCGATGATCGCCCCCAGCAGGCGCGACACGCCGACGCCATAGCTGCCCATGTGGACCTCCGCGTCCTGACCGTCGGGCCCGGCGACCTTGGCCTTCATCGGGGCGGAGTATTTGGTGCCGAAGTAGAAGATGTGGCCGACCTCGATGCCGCGCGCCGACAGGCGGTCGCCCTCGGCGGTCTTGGCCTCGAACTGCGCCGGATCGTGCATCTCTTCCGTGGCGGCGTATAGGGCGGTGCGTTCGTCGAAGACGGCCTGCACAGTCTCCGCGCTGAAGTCGTCGCCGGGCGCGGGCATCTCGACCAGTTTGCGGTCGCAGAAGACCTCGCTCTCGCCGGTTTCAGCCAGAACGATGAACTCATGGCTCAGATCGCCGCCGATGGGGCCGGTGTCGGCGCGCATCGGAACAGCCTTCAGGCCCATGCGAGCGAAGGTGTTCAGATAGGCGACGAACATGCGGTTGTAGGCGACCCGGGCCGCGGTCTCGTCCACGTCGAACGAATAGGCGTCCTTCATCAGGAACTCGCGCCCGCGCATCACGCCAAAGCGCGGACGGCGCTCGTCGCGGAACTTCCACTGGATGTGAAACAGGTTCAGCGGCAGCGACTTGTAGGACTTCACATAGGCCCGGAAGATGTCAGTGATCATCTCCTCGTTGGTCGGTCCGTACAGCAGCTCGCGCTCATGCCGGTCGGTGATACGCAGCATCTCGGGGCCGTAGGCGTCATAGCGGCCGCTCTCGCGCCACAGGTCGGCCAGTTGCAGCGTTGGCATCAACAGTTCGACCGCCCCGGCCCGCATCTGCTCCTCGCGCACGATCTGCTCGATCTTGCGCAGCACCTTCAGACCCAGCGGCAGCCAGGCGTAGATGCCGGCGGCCTCCTGCTTGATCATGCCGGCGCGCAGCATCAGCTGATGCGAGACGATCTGGGCGTCCGAAGGAGCTTCCTTCAGCGTGGGCAGGAAAAAGCGCGACAGGCGCATGGTCGGGAATCCTAGGCGTAGAGACGGAACAAGGCTTTAGCCGCTCGGACGGGGCGAAAGCTAGGCCGATGCGTCGTTTAGACAGCCGGGCCGCTGGCGAAGTTCGGCAGGGGCAGCCAGCCCGTGAAGATCAGCACCATCACGAACACCCAGACCAAGGCCGAGACCCAGGTGGTCGTCAGGAACTTCTTCTTCAGATTGGGCGTCTTGGGCGCGCCCCATTGTGAGCCGTCGGTCGGCGGCTCGTGCGTCTCGCTGGCCGTGCCCAGCGGCAGCACGGCGAACAGCACCGTCCACCAGGCGATGATGTAGATGCCGACCATGGTGAAGACGCCGATGGGCATGACGGACCTCTAGGGATGGGGCCGGCCGACGCCGTAGCGGGCCGCCAGATAGGGAGCGATGGCGTGATCCTGAAGAAACCGCCGTCCGGTCGTTTCGCTGACCTCGGCCTCGGGCCAATCCAGCTCGCCGTCCAGGATCAGGATGGGGCAGCTTTGATGCGCCTCGCCAACTTGGTCGATGACCGGCTGGCGTGGGCGCGGATGGTCCAGATAGACGACGTCGAGCGCATCGCGAAGCTGAGGATAGAAGGCCAGGACACCCTCGATATAGGCCCCGGGCGGGCAGAACCACGGACCGCCCTGGTCGTCGTACCAGTCGGGGTTCAGCAAGAAGAGTCGCTCGGTCATCGGCGTGGATATATCCGAGTTGAGGCCGTCGGCGCGACCGCTATTCGCATGATGCGCCAAACCCCGGCGCCCGTAGCGCAAGAAGGATCGAAGAGCGCGCCTGCTGCGTGATCGCCCCGGCGCCTTGCAGCACGCAGCCGACGGCGGTGTTCGAGTTCGGCGCCAGAAGGCCGTAGGTCAGACCCTCCTGCGCCAGCCGCGCCTGGGCGCCCTTCAGCGTTTCGACGGCCGTCGCGACGCGCGCCGGGTCATTGGTGATGCGCGTCATCTCGTGCAGCGCCTCGCCCGAACTGGGGAAGTCATAGGCGTTCGGATCGAACGGCGCGATCTCGGCCGACAACCGCTCGGGATGAATGTCGATGCCGAACTTGGCGTTCTGACTGGCGGAGAAGGCGATGGCCGGTCCGTTTTCAGGCACCACCAGAATATAGGCATGGCGCGGAAACAGCAGATATTGCGCCATGAACTTGGTCACCGGCACCAAAGGCATCCCGTCTGGTCCCAGGGCATGGGCGCCGACATAGACGCCCGACGGCACGCTGCGCGCATCGATCCGACCGTTCAGCTTCAGGATACGATCGACCATGACGTGGTCGAGCAGAAAGACGCCGTCCTCCGCCTCGCGCTCCAGATACGCATGGATGGCGGCGGTGTCGGGCGCTGGTCCCAGATCGCGACCATAGACGGTCGGAAAGGCGGTCGGCGACATCGGTTGGCCATCGGGCGGGCTGAACCACAGCACGCGCAGTTCGTGAACCGTCCGCGCCAAAGGGTCTTCGCCCCGGAAGGTCGACAGGCTGAGCACCAGATTGACCACGGCGAACAGGGCGACGAAGCCGACCAGCCCCTGCCCCGCAATCACCGCCCACCGCCGCCAACCGCGCAGCGGATGGCGGGCGTGCCGGATCCGCTCCAGCAGGCGGCGCGCACGGGCAGGCTTTTTCGACATGCGTTTCCCCGACCGTTCAGGCGCACGACCAATGCGCCCAAACGGTCAAGGTTGCATCAGACGCGCAGGACGACCGTCTCGACGATGGGACGACGATCCCAGATCTGCTGGCTGGCCTTTTTCAGCACGCGGGCGACGGCCTGTTCGATAACCATTTCGTCGTCCAGCGCATCGCCTTTCAGGCCCTTGACCACCTGTTCGACGCGCTCGGCCAGTTTGTCCAGCGCATCGCCGAGCGGCGTGGCGGTATCGCCGGGCAGGCCGACGCTGCGGATGTCGATGTCGCTGGCGATGCGACCGCGCTTGTCCAAAGCAAAGCTGACGATCAGCACGCCGTTGGTTGAGGCGTGACGACGCTCCTTCAGAGCCTCGCCCTGCTCGGTCACCAGCATGCCGCCGTCGACGTACAGGCGACCGTTCGGCACCTCGTCGATGATCTTGGCCGGGCCAGGGGCCAGGCGGACCATGTCGCCGTTGCGTGGCGTCACCGTTTCGGGAACGCCCATGTCCTTGGCCAGGTTGGCGTGTTCCAAGAGGAAGCGACGCACGCCGTGGGTCGGCACCGCGATCTGCGGCCGGGCCCATTCGTACATCTGCTTCAGCTCGTCACGGCAGGGGTGGCCCGAGACGTGGATGCCGGGGTGATCTTTCTCGGTGTAGAGGCGCACGCCGCGGTCCGCGAGGCGGTCCTGAAGATTGCCGATCGCCAGTTCGTTGCCGGGGATCTGGCGCGACGAGAAGATGCAGTGGTCGCCCAGACCCAGTTTCACGACAGGGTGGGTGCCGTCGGCGACGCGCGACAGCGCCGCCCTCGCCTCACCCTGGCTGCCCGTGCACAGGTACAGGATTTCATCGGCGGGCCAGACGCGGGCCTCCTCGTCCGACAGGAAGGGCTTCACGTCCTTCAGCATGCCGACGTGCTTGGCCGCCGCCGTGATCCGGTGCATTGACCGGCCGGCCAGGGCCACGCGACGCCCGCAGGCCTCGGCCGCACGGATCACGCTGTCCATACGGGCGACGTTGGAGGCGAAGCAGCCGACCGCAACACGCCCCTTCAGGCTGGCGATGAGCTTGGAGATGGCGACGGCGACATCGCCCTCGGACCCGGCGACGCCCGGCACGAAGACGTTGGTCGAATCGCAGACCATGGCCAGCACGCCTTCGTCGCCTAGGGCGCGGATGACGGGGGCGTCGGTCTTCGTCCCGATCACCGGCTGGTCGTCGATCTTCCAGTCGCCGGTGTGGAACACCATTCCCAGCGGCGTATCGATGGCCAGGCCGCTGGGCTCGGCGATCGAGTGGGTCATGTTGACGAAGGTCACGCCAAAGGTGCCGATGTCCACGGTCCCGCCCAGCGGCACCTCGATCAGTTCGACCTCGTCCAGAATGCCGCGCTCGCGCAGCTTGTCGCGGATCAGATAGGCGGTGAAGGGCGTGGCGTAGATCGGCGCCTTGATGCGCGGCCATAGCCAGCCCAGAGCGCCGATGTGATCTTCGTGCGCGTGGGTCAGCACGATGCCCTTGATGTTCTCACCCTCCAGGAAGGTGGGATCCGGCACGATCACATCCACGCCTGGCGTGGACAGGTCGCCGAAGGTGACGCCGACATCGACGATCAGCCATTCACGGTTCGCCTCTGGGCCGAAGCCATAGGCGTTCAGGTTCATACCGACCTCGTCCGAGCCGCCGAGCGGCAGGAAAACGAGTTCGTCTTGGGTTTGCTTTTTCATTCAATCAGTCAAATGGGCGTTACGACGCCAGATTTCGAGGAGGCCGCGAATAGTCAGGTCGGGATCGAAGTGATCGATGCTGTGGGTCGCGCCTTCGAACAGGCTGGCGACCCCGCCGGTGCCGACGACGGTCATGGGCTTGCCCCACTCCGCCTTGATGCGCCCGACCAGGCCTTCGATCAACGAGATATAGCCCCAGAAAACGCCGGACTGCATGGCCTCGACCGTGCCCTTGCCGATGACGTTCTCGGGTTTCTGGATGGCGATGCGCGGCAACTTGGCGGCTGCTTCATGCAGCGCCTGAAGCGACAGATTGATGCCGGGCGCGATCAGGCCGCCCTCGAAGGCGCCGTCGCCCGAGACGATGTCGAAGGTCGTCGCCGTGCCGCTGTCGATCAGCAGAAGGTCGCCCGGATACATCAGCGAGGCCCCCACAGCGTTGACCAGTCGGTCGGCTCCCGCCTCGCTGGGCTTGGCGATCCGCACCTCGATGCCCAGTTCGGCGTTCTCGCCGATGACCAGCGGTTCGATGTTCAGATAGCGCCGCGCCAGATTGCGCAGGTTGAAGATCGACTGGGGCACGACGCTGGAGATGATGCAGCCGCCGAGGGCGTCGAACTTCAGCCCCTTCATCACCATCAGCTGGTTCAGCCAGACGGCGTATTCGTCGGCCGTGCGACTGGCCTCGGTCGCGGCCCGCCATTGGGCGATCCAGTCCGAACCGTCGTGAACGGCGAACAGCGTGTTGGTATTGCCCTGCTCGATGGCGAGAAGCATCAGGCGGCTTTCCCGAAGAAGACATCGCCGGCCGAAATCAACCGCACTGAGCCGTCGGCCAGACGCAGGCGCAGGGCGCCATCCGGCTCCACGCCCTCGGCCAGTCCTTCCAGCGTCTCATTGTCCAGACGCGCGACGCACGGTCCGTTGAGCCCCGTCAGGCGGCTGGTCCAGGCGTCGAGCACGGGCTCGAAGCCCATCGTCTGCCAACGCCCCCACCAGACGGCGAAGGTCTCGGCCAGGATTTCGGCAGCGGCCTCGATCGGCGGCACATAGGCCAGGTCGGCGCGCAGACGTTCGGCAACCGAGGTCGCCCCCCGCTCGGTGCCCTCGGGCGCATGGGCAAGGTTCACGCCGATGCCGACCGCCAGCCAGAGGTCGCCGTTCGCGTGCCGGCCGGATTCGACCAGGATGCCCGACACCTTGACCCCGTCCAGCAGGACGTCGTTGGGCCACTTGATCGAAACGAGCGCGGGCGAGACGAAGACGTCCAGCAGGTCTGCGACGGCCAGGGCCGCGATGAAGGTGGCCTGGGCCGCCTCGGCCGCCGACTTGGGCGTGGTGATCAGAAGGGTGGCGGCCAGATTGCCCTGATCGGTGTCCCACTTGCGACCCCGCCGACCGCGGCCAGCGGTCTGGCGGCGTGCCACGATCCAGCGCGGCCCCGCCTCTCCGGCTTCGGCGAGACGGCGCGCCTCGGCGTTGGTCGAGTCGATCTCGTCGAGGATGACCAGTGGGACGGGCGCCAACGCCCTACCCGTTCCCGAAGCCGGCGCTCGCAGCCTTGGTCAGCGGCTCCAGCCAGGTCAGACCGACGATCACCAACGGGAAGGCGAAGGCGGCGCAGGCCCAACCGATCCACTTCGCCTCGACCGGCGCGGCGTCGGTGGCGATGTCGTCCACCGGCGCATCGAACCACATCAGCTTGAGGATGCGCAGATAGTAGAAGGCGGCGACGACCGAGGCGACCAGGCCGGCGGCCGCGACGGGCCACAGTCCTGCATCGGCGGCTGCGCCGAACACATAGTATTTGCCCCAGAAGCCCGAGAACGGCGGCATGCCCAGGACCGACAGCGACAGGATGGTCAGGGCCACGGCCGTCAGCGGCCGATCCTTCTTCAAGCCAGCCAGATCGGCGATGCGGCGGATCGGACGGCCCGACTTGGACAGGCTGAGCAGGATGGCGAAGAAGCCCAACTGATCGATGACATACAGCGTCATGAACATCAGCATGGCCTGCAGGCCCTCGTCCGTGCCCGCCGCAATGCCCAGCAGGGCGTAACCGATGTTGGCGATCGAGGAATAGGCCAGCAGGCGCTGGATGTCCTTTTGCGCCAGACCGCCGAAAGCGCCGACGACGAAGCTGATCAGGGAGATGGCGATCAGGACCTGCGACCACTGCGCGTGGGCGTCGCCGAAACCGTTTTCCAGCGCGCGGGCGATCAGCACCATGGCAGCGACCTTGGGCGCCGTGGCGAACAGCGCCACGACCGGCGTCGGCGCGCCTTCATAGACGTCGGGCGTCCACATGTGGAACGGCGCGGCCGAAACCTTGAACGCCAGGCCGCAGATCAGGAAGACCAGGCCGAAGACCAGGCCCGGGCCGGGATTGTCGGCGGCGACGGCGGCGATGTCCTCGAACCGCATCGAGCCGGCGAAGCCGTAGATCAGGCTGGCGCCATACAGCAGCAGGCCCGACGACAGCGCGCCCAGGACGAAATACTTCAGGCCTGCTTCCGACGCCTTGACGTCGTTGCGGTGGAAGGCGGCGAGCACATACAGGGCCAGCGAGTGCAGCTCGATCCCGACGTACATGGAGATTAGGTCGCCCGAGGACGCCATCATCCCCATGCCGGCCGAGGCCAGCACGATCAGGACCGGATATTCGAACTTGGCGATGCGCGTGCGCTTCATCCAGCCGTCACCCAGCACGACCGCCACGGCGGCCGACAGATAGATCAGGCTCTTGGCGTAGATGGCCAGAGGATCGGCGACATAGGCGCCGTTGAAGGCGACGCCCCACGGTCCGACGATCGAGATGACCGACGCGGCGATCAGCAGCAGGACCGACAGGATCGAGACCAGACGAGCGCTCTTGTCGCCCATGAAGGCGCCGACCATCAGCAGGACCAGGGCGCCGACCGCGAGGGTGACTTCCGAGGCGGCGAGATGCAGGGCGGAGGATAGATCAGGCATCTGTAAGTCTCACCCGCCGATCGCGGCGCGATACGCGCTGGTCAGGGCCTCGACGGCAGGCCCGGTGTAATCGAGGACGGAGGCCGGATGGACCCCCAGCCAGATGGTGCCGACGATCAGGGGCACGAACAGCAGCAGTTCGCGCTTGTCGATGTCGGTGATGGTCTCAAGCTTCGGATTGGTGATCTCGCCGAACATGACCGCGCGGTACAGGGTCAGGGCATAGACCGCCGAGAAGATGACGCCCGAGGCCGCGACCAGCGCCGCCCAGGTCGAGGCGTTGTAGGCCCCCGTCATGGTCAGAACTTCGCCGATGAAGCCCGAGGTGCCCGGCAGGCCGACGTTGGCCATGGTGAACATCAGGAAGATGGCGGCGTACCACGGCATCTTGGAGGTCAGGCCGCCGTAGAAGGCGATCTCGCGGGTGTGCATCCGGTCGTAGACGACGCCGACGCACAGGAACAAGGCGCCCGAGATCAGGCCGTGGCTGATCATCTGGAAGATGGCGCCCTGCATGCCGATGTCGTTGCCGGCGAAGATGCCCAGGGTCACAAAGCCCATGTGGGCCACGGACGAATAGGCGATCAGCTTCTTGATGTCCGTCTGACGCCAGGCGACCAGCGACGTATAGACGATGGCGATCACCGACAGGGTGAAGACCAGCGGCCGGAACATCTCCGACGCCATCGGGAACATCGGCACGTTGAACAGGATGAAGCCGTATCCACCCAGCTTCAGCAGGATGCCGGCCAGGATGACCGAACCGGCCGTCGGCGCCTGGACGTGGGCGTCGGGCAGCCAGGTGTGGACCGGCCACATCGGCATCTTGACCGCGAACGAAGCGAAGAAGGCCAGCCAAAGGATCGGCTGGACGGCCGGATCGAAGGCGAAACGCTTCAGCTCAGGAATGCTGGTGGTGCCCGCCTCATGCGCCATCCACAGCATGGCCAGCAGCATCAGGACGGACCCCAGCAGGGTGTAGAGGAAGAACTTGTAGGCCGCGTAGATGCGGTTCTGACCGCCCCAGATGCCGATGATCAGGAACATCGGGACCAGCGTGCCTTCGAAGAAGATGTAGAAGAGGAACAGGTCCAGCGAGGTGAACACCCCGATGACCAGCGTCTCCAGCACCAGGAAGGCGATCATATATTCGACGACGCGCGTCTCGACCGACTTCCAGCTGGCCAAGATGCAGATCGGCATCAGGAAGGCCGTCAGGAGCACGAACAGGATCGAGATCCCGTCGACGCCCAGGTGATAGCTGGCGCCCGCGAACCACGGGACCATCTCCACGAACTGATAGCCGGTGTTAGCGGGGTCGAAGCCGGCGACCAGCACGACCGACACCGCCAGGGTCACCAGGGTGGTGATCAGCGCGATCCAACGCGCGGCCGGCGCGGTCGCGTCGGCCGACTTTGACGTCAGCCGAGCGGCGAAGATCGCCAGGGCCCCGACCAGGGGCAGGAATGTAACGAGGCTCAGGATGTAGGGCACGAGATCAGGCTCCCCACGCGAGGATGGCGAAGGTGAGCAGACCAGCCACCCCGAGCAGCATCACGAAGGCGTAGTGATAGACATAGCCGGACTGGATCTTGCCCAGTCGAGCGGCGGATTTCAGCGACACCCAGGCGGCGCCGTTCGGGCCCAGACCGTCGATGATCTTCACGTCGCAGATCTTCCAGAAGAAGTTCCCGATGGCGCGGAAGCCGCACACGAAGACGAAGTCGTACAACTCGTCGAAATACCACTTGTTGTAGAGGAAGCGGTAGATGGCGCCGTTCCGCTCGGCCATGCGACGGCCCATGCCCTCGCGAGCCACGTAGATCCAATAGGCGAAGGCGGTGCCGATCAGCGTCAGGATCAGCGGCGACCATTTCACCCAGGTCGGAACGCCGTGGCTTTCGTGCAGGACGTGGTTGTTTGCACCGGTGAAGATCGCGCCGCGCCAGAACTCGCCCTCATGGTGGCCGATAAAGTGCGGCGCGAAGACGAAGCCGGCGGCGACGGCGCCGACCGACAGCAGGATCAGCGGAACCAGCATGACCAGCGGGCTCTCATGCGGCTTCAGCGGACCATGATGACCGTGGTCGTCATGCGCATGATCTTCGTGATGATCGCCGACCGGCTCGGAATGGGTTTCCAGCTGGGCGTGGGAAGCGTGGTCGTCAGCATGATGGGCGTCGCCCTCTTCCTTCCACACCGGCTTGTTGTGGAAGGTCATGAAGACCAGGCGCCACGAATAGTAGGCCGTCAGACCGGCGGCGATGATGCCGACGAAGAAGGCGAACAGACCGATGGCCGAGTGACCCGAGGCCGCCGAGGCATAGGCGCTCTCGATGATAGAATCCTTGGAGTAGAAGCCGGCGAAGCCGCCGACGCCGGGGATGCCCAGGCCGGTGATGGCGATGGTGCCGATGGTCATCACCGCATAGGTGACCGGCAGCAGCTTCCACAGGCCGCCCATCTTCCGCATGTCCTGCTCGTGGTGCATGCCGTGGATCACCGAGCCGGCGCCCAGGAACAGCAAGGCCTTGAAGAAGGCGTGCGTGAACAGGTGGAACATGGCCGCCTGATAGGCGCCGACGCCCGCCGCGAAGAACATGTAGCCCAGCTGCGAACAGGTCGAATAGGCGATGACCCGCTTGATGTCGTTCTGGGTCAGGCCAACCGTGGCGGCGAACAGGGCCGTGATCGCGCCGATGATGGCGATGATCTGCGACGCGCCCGGCGCGTACTCATAGATGGGGCTCAGCAGGCAGACCATATAGACGCCGGCGGTGACCATGGTCGCGGCGTGGATCAGCGCCGACACCGGTGTTGGGCCTTCCATCGCGTCCGGCAACCAGGTGTGCAGGAAGAACTGGGCCGACTTGCCCATGGCGCCGATGAACAGCAGGAACCCGGCCAGATCCAGCGCGGACCACTGGACGCCCAGGAACTCCCACGTCGTGCCGGCCTTGGTGGCGATCAGCGGGAACAGTTCGGCGAAGTTGATGGTGCCGTACATCCAGAAGATCGTCATGATCCCCAGCACGAAACCGAAGTCGCCGACGCGGTTGACGACGAAGGCCTTGATGGCGGCGGCGCTGGCCGTCGGCTTCTTGAACCAGAAGCCGATCAGCAGATAGGACGCCAGGCCCACGCCTTCCCAGCCGAAGAAGATCTGCATGAAGTCGGCCGCCGTCACCAGCGCCAGCATCATGAAGGTGAACAGCGACAGATAGGCGAAGAAGCGCGGCCGGCTGTCGTCCTCGGCCATGTAGCCCCAGGAATACAGGTGAACCAGCGAGGACACGCTGGTGACCACGATCAGCATGGTCGCCGACAGGGCGTCGATACGGATCGACCAGGCCGACTGGAAGTCGCCCACGTTGATGAAGGGCGCCAGGCGAATGGTGAAGGGCTCAAGATGGCCCCAGGTCCACTGGCCGAACACCGTCCAGGCCACGGCACACGAGAAGAACAGCAGGCCGGTCGTAACGGCTTGCGACGGGATGGAGCCGATCCGGCGTCCGAAGAAGCCGGCGATGGCCGCGCCCAGCAGCGGGGCGAAGATCCCGAGAATGACGAGGGTATGGAAAGTCACGCTCAGCCCTTCATCACGGAGGCGTCGTCCACGGCGATGTCGCCGCGGTTACGGAAGAAGGTCACCAGGATCGCCAGGCCGACGGCGGCCTCGGCCGCGGCGACGGTCAGGACGAACATCGCCATGATCTGCCCGCTGATCTCGTTCAGATAGGCCGAGAAGGCGACGAAGTTGATGTTCACCGCTAGCAGGATCAGCTCGATCGACATCAGGATGATGATGACGTTCTTGCGGTTCACGAAGATGCCGAACACCCCGATGGTGAACAGGATCGCGGCGACCGTCAGATAGTGGGCCAGACCGATCATCAGAGTAGCTCCTCGGCGCTGACGCCTTCGCCCGTGGCGGCGGACTTGATCTCGACCGACTTGCGACGGTCGCGGTTCACCTGGTCGCCGGGGTTCTGGCGTTTGATGTGCGGCTTGTGGCGCAGGGTCAGGGTGATGGCGCCGATCATCGCGATCAGCAGCACGATCCCGGCCGCCTGGAAGAAGTAGACATAGTCTGTGTAGAGCACGCGGCCGATGGCCTCGACGTTGGTCACGCTGGCGTCCGGCGCGCCCGGCGCCGGCAGGCCTGCAGCGGCGCCGCCCTGAACCACGGCGACCGAGACGATGATCATCTCCACCAGCAGCACGGCGGCGATGATGGCGCCCAGCGGCAGATAGCGCGCGTAGCCTTCGCGCAGCTTCAGGAAGTCCACGTCCAGCATCATGACGACGAACAGGAACAGCACCGCGACCGCGCCCACATAGACGACGACCAGCAGCATCGCCAGGAACTCGGCGCCCAGCAGCACGAACAGACCCGCCGACGAGAAGAAGGCCAGGATCAACCACAGCACGCTGTGCACCGGGTTGCGCGCGGTCACGACCAGAAGGCCGGAAACCGTGGCGACCGCCGCCAGCAGATAGAAGGCTATGCCTTGCAGCATGTCGGGACGAAGCCCCTTTCGTATCGGCCGCGACCCCGTTCAGGAATCGCCGACCCGTTTAGCGAGATGCGCCTTAGCGGTAAGGCGCGTCGAGTTCCAGATTCTTGGCGATCTGCCGTTCCCAGCGATCGCCGTTATCGAGCAGGCGTTGCTTGTCGTAGAGCAGCTCTTCGCGCGTCTCCACGGCGAACTCCGAGTTCGGCCCTTCCACGATGGCGTCCACCGGGCAGGCCTCCTGGCACAGGCCGCAGTAGATGCATTTGACCATGTCGATGTCGTAGCGGGTCGTGCGGCGGCTGCCGTCGGCGCGCGGCTCGGCCTCGATGGTGATGGCCTGGGCGGGGCAGATGGCTTCGCACAGCTTGCAGGCGATGCAGCGTTCCTCGCCGTTCGCATAGCGACGCAGCGCGTGCTCGCCACGAAAGCGCGGGGACTGCGGATTGCGCTCGAACGGATAGTTCACCGTCATCTTGGGACGGGCCATATATTTCAGCGACAGACCGATGGCGCCGATGACGTCCAGCATCATCGCGCCCTTGGTCGCCTGGACGATACGGGTGAACATCAGGGCTTATCCTTGGGGGCGGGCGTCGTCTTGGGAGCGGTCTGGCTGGCGCGCCAGTCCTGTTCGATGCGGTCCTGGCGTTGCTGCCATTGATAGCTCGACTCGGGCATACGCGAAGCGTCGGGCGCGCAGGCGGCGGTCATCGTCACAAGACCGAGGCCGATGGTGAGGCCGCGCATCACGACCCCACAACGAAGACGCGCCACGCCGACACGATCACAACCGCGACCAGCGACGTCGGCAGGAAGATCTTCCAGCCCAGACGCATCAGTTGGTCATAGCGATAGCGCGGCACGAAGGCCTTCACCATCGAGATCATGATGAACCAGAAGACCGTCTTGGCCATGAAAGTCAGCAGATAGATCGTATAGGCGATCCAGGCCGGCAGCCCATCCATCCAGGCCTGCGGCACGCCGGGGTTCCAGCCGCCGAAGAACAGCAGGCTGATCATCGCCGACATGAAGACGATGTTGACGTACTCGCCCATCATGAACAGCAGATAGGGCGTCGAGCTGTATTCGACCTGATAACCGGCGACCAGTTCGGATTCGGCCTCGGGCAGGTCGAATGGCGGGCGGTTGGTCTCGGCCAGGGCCGAGATGAAGAAGATGATCGACATCGGGAAAAGGATCACCACCAGCGGCCAGGTATCGGCGCCGCCGCCGAAGCCGTACCAGTTCCAGAACATGCCCTTTTGGCTGTCGACGATGGCCGACAGGTTCATGGTGCCGGCCAGCAGGATCACATTGATGATGATCAGGCCCAGCGAGACTTCATAGGACACCATCTGCGCCGCCGAACGCAGCGAGCCCAGGAACGGATACTTCGAGTTCGAAGCCCAGCCGCCCATGATGATGCCGTAAACGCCCAGCGACGACACCGCGAAGATGTACAGGATGCCGACGTTCAGGTCCGACACGACCCAACCGGGCGCGAACGGAATGACCGCCCAGGCCATGAAGGCCAGGATGACGGTGATGATCGGCGCGATGATGAAGACCGCCTTGTCCGCGCCGGCCGGGATCACGACCTCCTTCAGCACGAACTTGATCATGTCGGCGAAGGATTGAAGCAGGCCGAAGGGGCCGACGACGTTCGGACCCTTGCGCATCTGCACGCCGGCCCAGACCTTGCGGTCGGCCAGCAGCAGGAAGGCGACGGCGATCAGCACGCCGACCGTGATCAGCAGGACCTGACCGACGGTGATCAGCGTCCAGCCCAGAGGCGTGGCCCAGAAGGAAACGGGGTCCATGGCTTACTCCGCCGCCATTGCGACCGACTGGATCCGCAGGGCGGACAGCTCGGCCATCGTCGCGCTGGCGCGCGCTATCGGATTTGAAAGATACGGGTCGGCCACCGCCGAGACGAAGGCGCGGTCGCCCAGATCGCCCTTGGCGCCCAGGGCCGCCACGTCGAACGCCGCCGACGCGGGCAGACAGTCGATCCGGCCAAAGGTCGGGTGATCGCCCATCAGCTTGGCGCGCAGTTGCTCCAGCGTGTCGTAAGGCAGGGTCTTGTCGACGCGCGCCGACAGGGCGCGGATGATGGCCCAGTCTTCCTTCGCCTCGCCCTTGGGGAAGACGACGCGTTCGGCCATCTGCACCCGGCCCTCGGTGTTGACGTACAGGCCGGCCTTCTCGGTATAAGCCGCGCCCGGCAGGATCACGTCCGCGCCATGCGCGCCGCGGTCGCCGTGGCTGCCCAGATAGACGCGGAAGGCGTTCGAACCGGTCGGATCGATCTCGTCGGCGCCCAACAGGAACAGCACGTCCAGCGCATCTGGCTTCAGCATTTCGGCGACAGTCAGGCCGCCCTCAGCCGGCACGAAGCCCATGTCCAGACCGGCCACGCGCGAGGCGGCGTGGTGCAGGACGTTGAAGCCGTTCCAGCCTTCGGCGACGACGCCGACCTTCTTGGCCAGGGCGCCGAGCGCGTTCAGGACGGCCGGGCCGCCCTCCCCGCCCAGCGCGCCCGAGCCGACGATGATCGCCGGACGCTCGGCCTTCGTCAGGAAGTCCAGCGCCGACTTCGGCAGCTTGGCCAGAGTCTGCGTGCCTGCGCCCAGATAGGCGTAGTCGAACGTCAGGTCGGCCTGTTCGCCGATCAGACCGATCTCCACGTCGCCCTTCAGCCAGGCCTTGCGAAGGCGCGCATTCAGCAGCGGCGCCTCGGTGCGGGGATTGGCGCCGACGATCAGAACGGCGTCAGCCTTTTCAATGCCTTCCAGGCCGGAGTTGAACAGCCATCCCTCGCGAGGGCCATAACCCACGGCGGCCCCGTCCTGGCGGCAGTCGGTGTTGTTGGAGCCGAGCGCGCGGAACAGATCCAGCGTCGCCTTCATCGACTCGGCGTCCTGCAGGTCGCCGGCGATCACGCCGACACGGTCGGCCGGCGCGGCCTTCAGCTTGGCGGCGACGGCGTCCAGCGCCTCGTTCCATGACGCGGCGCGCAGCTTGCCGTTCTCACGGATCCACGGACGGTCCAGACGACGCGCGGTCAGGCCGTCGACGACGTAGCGGCTCTTGTCCGACAGCCACTCCTCGTTAATGCCCTCGTTGACACGCGGCAACACGCGCATGACCTCGGACCCGCGATAGTCGGCGCGGATGTTCGAGCCCAGGGCGTCCATGACGTCGATGGTCTCGGTCTTCTTCAGTTCCCACGGACGATAGTGGTACTGCCAAGGACGGTGCGTCAGGGCGCCGACCGGGCACAGGTCATTGACGTTGCCTGACAGTTCCGAGGCGACCGACTTCTCCAGATAGGTCGTGATCTCGGCGTCCTCGCCGCGCGATATCATGCCGATGTCCGGCACGCCGGCGACTTCGGTGATGAAGCGGACGCAGCGCGTGCACTGAATGCAGCGCGTCATGAAGGTCTTGATGGTCGGACCCATCGCCTTTTCTTCGACCGCGCGCTTGTTCTCCGAATAGCGCGAGCCGTCGCGGCCATAGCCGACCGACTGGTCCTGCAGGTCGCACTCGCCGCCCTGGTCGCAGATCGGGCAATCCAGCGGGTGGTTGATCAGCAGGAACTCCATCACCCCTTCGCGAGCCTTCTTGACCATCGGCGTGTCGGTGAAGATTTCCTGACCGTCGGCGGCCGGAAGCGCGCACGAAGCCTGCGGCTTCGGCGGTCCAGGCTTCACCTCGACCAGGCACATGCGGCAGTTGCCGGCGATGGACAGGCGCTCGTGATAGCAGAAGCGCGGAATCTCGTGTCCCGCGCGTTCGGCGACCTGGAGCACGGTCATGCCGGGCTCAAACTCGGTTTCGACGCCGTTGACCTTGGCGATAGGCATCAGCGGGCCTCTTGCTTGGCGGCGGGAGCCGCCATTTGTACATCCACGGACATCCGCTGACCGTCGCGGAACAGGCCCGCACCGTCGGCTTCCGCCCGGCATTCAAATTCCAGCCTGCCGCCATCGACCGGCGCGCGCCACGACACCTGGGCCGTGCGTTCGCCGGTGGCGGTGAAGACGACGGCGTCGCCTTCTTGGCCATACATGCGGTTCACCACATCGCGGCAAGCCGCTTCGAGGTTCGCCGGAGCCGCCGCCGTCGCGACAGGCCCGACTTCAGCAGGAGCCGCCGTCGCGGGCGCGGTCGACGCTTCAGGCGCAGCCTTTTCCCGCTCGCCGCAAGCGGCGAGGATCGGAAGCGTCAGCAACAGGGCGACGGCGAGGCGCATCTCTACTCCGCCGCGATCGCGTGGCCGGCGAAGTTCGCGCGGCGGCTGCGATAGTTGGCGATCCGCTCTTCGATCTCGTGACGGAAATGACGGATCAGGCCCTGAACCGGCCAGGCGGCGGCGTCGCCCAGGGCGCAGATGGTGTGGCCTTCAACTTGTCCGGCGACGTCCAGCAGCAGGTCGATCTCCGACGGATCGGCCTCGCCCACAGCCATCCGTTCCAGCACGCGCCACATCCAGCCGGTGCCTTCGCGGCACGGCGTGCACTGGCCGCAGCTCTCGTGCTTGAAGAAGTAGCTGATGCGGGCGATCGCCTTCACGATGTCGGTGGATTCGTCCATCACCGTCACGCCGGCGGTGCCCAGCGACGAGCGAACCTCGCGCATGGAATCGAAGTCCATCAGGACCGTCTCGGCCTGTTCGCGCGTGATGACCGGGCAGGACGCGCCGCCCGGGATGATGGCCTTCAGATTGCTCCAGCCGCCGCGCACGCCGCCGCCGTGATCCTCGATCAGCTGACGCAGCGGGATCGACATGGCCTCTTCGACCACGCAGGGGGTGTTCACGTGGCCGGACAGCGACATCAGTTTGGTGCCGGTGTTGTTCGGACGGCCGAAGCTGGCGAACCAGTCGGCGCCGCGACGCAGGATCGTGCCGACGACGGCGATCGACTCGACGTTGTTCACCGTGGTCGGGCAGCCGTAGAGACCCGCGCCGGCCGGGAACGGCGGCTTCAGACGCGGTTGACCCTTCTTGCCTTCCAACGATTCCAGCAGAGCCGTCTCTTCGCCGCAGATATAGGCGCCCGCGCCGTGGTGGATATAGACGTGGAAGTCCCAGCCGTGGACGTTGCCGTCGCCGATCAGCTTGGCCTCATAGGCCTGCTTGACGGCGGCTTCCATCCGCTCGCGCTCCAGCACGTATTCGCCGCGCAGATAGATGTAGCAGGCGTGGGCCTGCATCGCGAAGCTGGCGATCAGCGCGCCTTCGATCAGCAGGTGCGGATCATGGCGCATGATCTCGCGGTCCTTGCAGGTCGCGGGCTCGGATTCGTCGGCGTTGATAACCAGGTAGTGAGGACGATCCTTCACTTCCTTGGGCATGAACGACCACTTCAGGCCGGTCGAGAAGCCCGCGCCGCCACGGCCGCGCAGACCCGAGGCCTTGACGTTGTTGATGATCCAGTCGCGGCCAAGGTCCAGCATGTCCTTGGTGGCGTTCCAGGCGCCGCGGTTCTTCGCCCCATCCAGCGTCCAGTCGTGGAAGCCGTACAGGTTGGTGAAGATGCGATCCTTGTCTTCGAGAATGCCGACCATGGCCCTCAGAGTCCTTCCGCCAGACGGCGCTTGTGGTGGCGCGTGCGCATCCAGATGGCCGCGATGACCATCACCCAGCCCGCCGCCAGCATGAAGTAGGAGAGATTGACCGCCCACGGTCCGACTGCGCCCTGACGCGAGATCAGGATCAGAACGGCCGCGCCGACGACCATAGCCAGGCCGCCCGCGCGCAGCGGACGCCCGACGTTGCGCAGTTCCTTGCGGTAGGCTGCGCGGCCCTCCTCGGTGTTCAGATCCGGCGGCGACATCAGGCTGGGGCCTTCTCGACCGGCGCGGGATCGCTGTTTGGCAGCTTCTTGATCGGCTTGGCGGCCGAGCCGTCATACAGCGTCGCGTCCAGCAGGGTCTTGGCCCCGCCTTCCGGCGCCGCATTGGTGCGACCGATGTAGGAACCCCGCTCGGGCGTCTTGCCGGCGGCGAAATCGTCGATGATCTGGCCTATCGTCTCGGGCGTCAGGTCCTCGAAATAGTAGTCGTTGATCTGGGCCATCGGCGCGTTGGAGCAGGCGCCCAGGCACTCGACTTCCTGCCAGGTGAAGCGGCCGTCTGCGGACAGATGATCCTTGGGACCGATCTTCTCCTTGCAGACGCGCATCAGCTCATTGGCGCCGCGCAGCATGCAAGGCGTGGTGCCGCACACCTGGATCAGCGCCGTCTTGCCGACCGGCTCCAGCATGAACATGGTGTAGAAGGTCGCGACCTCCAGCACCCGGATGTAGGCCATGTCCAGCAGCTCGGCGATCGCGCGGATAGCGGGTTCGGACACCCAGCCTTCCTGCTTCTGCACCAGCCACAGGATCGGGATTACCGCCGACTGACGACGGCCATCCGGATATTTCTTGATCCACCATTCGGCCTTGGCCGTCGTATCGGCCGAGAAGGCGAACGAGGCGGGCTGTTCCTTGGCGAGACGACGAACGCTCATCGGTCCACTTCTCCGAAAACGATGTCGAGCGAGCCCAGGATGGCGGACACGTCGGCCAGCTGGTGGCCACGGTTCATCCAATCCATCGCCTGCAGCGAGCGGAAGCCCGGCGCCGAGATCTTCACGCGATAGGGTTTGTTGGTGCCGTCCGACACCAGATAGATGCCGAACTCGCCCTTGGGCGCCTCGACCGAGGCATAGACCTCGCCCTCGGGCGTCTTGAATCCCTCGGTGTAGAGCTTGAAGTGGTGGATTAGCGACTCCATCGAGCGCTTCATCTCGCCACGGCGCGGCGGGACGATCTTGTTGTCCTCGACCATCACCGGCTCGCCGGGGCAGTTGCGCAGCTTGTGGATGCACTGCTCCATGATCCGCACCGACTGCTTCATCTCCTCGATGCGCACCAGATAGCGGTCCCAGCAGTCGCCGTTCTTGCCGACGACCACGTCGAAGTCGAGCTCGGCATAGCACTCATAGGGCTGCGACTTGCGCAGGTCCCAGGCGATGTTAGAGCCGCGCAGCATCACGCCGGTGAAGCCCCATTCCAGAGCTTCCTGCTTGGACACCACGCCGATGTCGACGTTGCGCTGTTTGAAGATGCGGTTCTCGGTGACCAGGCTTTCGATGTCCTTCAGCGCCGGCGGGAACTCGTGGCACCAGCGGCCGATGTCGTCGATCAGGTCCATCGGCAGGTCCTGGTGGACGCCGCCGGGACGGAAGTAGTTGGCGTGCAGACGGGCGCCGCAGGCGCGCTCGTAGAACACCATCAGCTTTTCGCGTTCTTCAAAGCCCCAGAGCGGCGGCGTCAGGGCGCCGACGTCCATGGCCTGGGTCGTCACGTTCAGCATGTGCGACAGGATGCGGCCGATCTCCGAATACAGGACGCGGATCAGCTGCGCCCGGTACGGAACCTCGATGCCCAGCAGCTTCTCGATCGCCAGGCAGAAGGCGTGCTCCTGGTTCATCGGCGAGACGTAGTCCAACCGGTCCAGATACGGCACGTTCTGAAGGTATGTGCGGGCCTCCATCAGCTTTTCGGTGCCGCGGTGCAGCAGGCCGATGTGCGGATCGACGCGCTCGACGATCTCGCCGTCCAGCTCCAGCACCAGGCGCAGCACGCCGTGCGCGGCCGGGTGTTGCGGGCCGAAGTTGATGGTGAACTTGCGGTCTTCCATTTCGCGCGCATGGGCGGTGCGGGTGTCGAGATCGTCCTCGAACACATCGACGCCCAGCGGCGGCAGGGTGGGGTTTCCGTCAGCCATTACGCCTGGCCTCCCGCCTTCTCGTCACCGGGCAGGACCGGCGCGGGGTATTCGGCGCCCTCCCAGGGCGACAGGAAATCGAAGGTGCGGAACTCTTGGGTCAGCTTGACCGGCTCATAGACCACGCGGCGCTGTTCCTCGTCGTAGCGGACCTCGACATAGCCCGTCATCGGGAAGTCCTTGCGCAGCGGATGGCCTTCAAAGCCGTAGTCCGTCAGCAGGCGACGCATGTCCGGGTGGCCCGAGAACAGCATGCCGTACATGTCGTAGGCTTCACGCTCGAACCAGTTGGCGGCCGGATAGGCCGAGATGACCGAGGGCACCGGCTGGGTCTCGTCGGTCGAGACCTTGACCCGCAGGCGCGCGTTCCGCGTCATCGACAGCAGGTGATAGACCACCTCGAACCGCTCCTTGCGATCCGGATAGTCCACGCCGCACAGGTCGAGCAGCTGCTGGAAGCCGAACTGATCGCGCAGCGCCGTCAGCACCTCGACGATCCGCTCGCGCGGCGCGACCAGCGTCAGTTCGCCGAACGCCACCTGGGCCTCGACACCCAAGGCGCCGACCATCTCGGCGCCCAGCGGCGTCAGGGCGGCTTCGTGTTGCGCTTGAACAGCCAGAGAGGTCATCGGTCGATGGTCCCCGTGCGACGGATCTTCTTCTGCAGTTGCAGCAGGCCGTACAGCAGCGCCTCGGCCGTCGGCGGGCAGCCGGGCACATAGACGTCCACCGGCACCACGCGGTCGCAACCGCGCACGACGCTGTAACTATAGTGGTAGTAGCCGCCGCCGTTGGCGCAGCTGCCCATCGACACGACATAACGCGGATCGGGCATCTGGTCGTAGACCTTGCGGATGGCCGGGGCCATCTTGTTGGTCAGGGTGCCGGCGACGATCATCAGGTCCGACTGACGCGGGCTGGCCCGCGGCGCCATGCCGAAGCGCTCGACATCGAAGCGCGGCATCGACATCTGGATCATCTCGACCGCGCAGCAGGCCAGGCCGAAGGTCATCCACATCAGCGAGCCCGTGCGGGCCCAGTTGATGACGTCGTCGGCGGCAGCGACCAGATAGCCGCGCTCGCCGAGCTCCATGTTCACGGCCTCGAAGAACTTGTCGTGGACCTTGGGGTCATAACCCTCGACGGTCGAACGCGCGCCGGCGCCGGCCGGAACCAGCGGCGCGCCCGATGCAGACACCAGGCCTGCGGGCTTGGAAGCGGCGACTACTCCCATTCCAGGGCTCCCTTCTTCCATTCGTAGATGAAGCCGATGGTCAGCACGCCCAGGAAGACCATCATCGACCAGAAGGCGAAGACCATGCCGGCGTGCGACAGATCGAACATCGACACCGCCCACGGGAACAGGAAGGCGACTTCCAGGTCGAAGATGATGAACAGGATCGACACCAGATAGAAGCGGATGTCGAACTTCATCCGGGCATCATCGAAGGCGTTGAAGCCGCACTCATAGGCCGACAGCTTCTCGCTATCGGGGCTCTTCGGCGCCAGCAGCAGCGGCAGCACGATGAAAAGAATGCCGATGAAGGCGGCCACGCCGGCGAAGACCAGGACCGGAAGATATTCGAGAAGGAATGCGTTCATTCGAAGAACCTCGTCCGCCGGGGAGAGGCGGGATTCGGCGCTTCTTAGACCCAAGACCGCCGCCGTTCAAACCCCTGCGGCCATTGGATTTTCATTGAGAACGGCTCGCAACTTTGCGCGCCATATGTCGCAGGGCCGACGCTTGCGCGTCGCCGGGCTGCAAAGGCCTATTGGCGAGCCGATCGCGTAACCGAAAGTCATCCGAATGAGCCTAGCCAGCCGCGCCCTGAACGCTGTCGAGCGGATCGGCAATCGACTGCCCGATCCCGTCTTCCTGTTTCTGTGGCTGATCGGCGGTCTGATCGTGCTCAGCATGGTCGGCGCCGGCTTGGGCTGGTCGGCCGTCAATCCGGTGACCGGCGATCAACTGGTCGCCAAGAGCCTGTTGTCGGCCGGGAATCTGGAACAGCTGATCATCGGCATGCCGCGCACCCTGGCGGACTTCCCGCCTCTCGGGATCGTCATCACCATCATCTATGGCGCTTCAGTCGCCGAACGCACGGGGATGTTCGCCACCGCCATTCGCGGCGCCCTGCTGAACGCCCCGCGTTCCATACTGACGCCCGTCGTCGTGATCACCGGCATGGTGTCCCATCACGCGTCGGACGCCTCCTATGTCGTCGTCATCCCGCTGGCGGCCGTCATCTTCGCCGCAGCGGGCCGCCATCCGCTGGCGGGTCTGGCCGCAGGCTTCGCCGCCGTGTCCGGCGGATACGCCGGCAACCTGTTTCCCGGCGCCAGCGACGCCTTGATCCTAGGCATCACCGAGCCGGCCGCCCGCCTGATCGATCCGTCCTATTCGGTCAACATCGCCGGCAACTGGTTCTTCATCGTCGGCGTCGTCTTCGTCTTCACCCCCATCGTCTGGTTTCTGACCGACCGGGTGATCGAGCCGCGCCTCGGCGTCTGGAAGCCGTCAGAGGGGGTCGCCGCACCGAACGCTTCGGAAAAACAGCCCCTGACCGCCGCCGAAAAGCGCGGCCTGAAGTTCGCCGGCCTGGCGCTTCTGGGCATGATCGCGCTCTGGGCCCTGCTGACCTTCATACCGGGCTCGCCGTTCGTCGATCCCGAGGTGGACCCGGAGCAGAAGTTCAATCCGCTCTACAAGTCCCTGGTCGCCTTCTTCGCCATCACCTTCTTCGTCACCGGCGGCGCCTATGGTGCGGGAGCCGGCACGATCCAGTCGCATCGCGACATGGTCACGATGATGCGCGACGGCATCGCCCAGTTGGCGCCCTATATCGTGCTGGCCTTCTTTGCCGCCCACTTCGTGGCCATGTTCAACTGGTCGGGCCTGGGGCCGATCCTGGCGGTCAATGCGGCGGCGGGTCTGAAGACCCTGGCCCTGCCCGCCCCGCTGCTGCTGATCTGCGTCGTCTTCGTCTCCTGCTTCTTCGACCTGTTCATCGGCTCGGCCTCGGCCAAGTGGTCGGCCCTGGCGCCCATTGTGGTGCCGATGTTCATGCTGCTGGGCATTTCGCCGGAGATGACGACCGCCGCCTATCGCATGGGCGATTCCGTCACCAACATCGCCACGCCGTTGATGAGCTACTTCCCGCTGATCCTGACCTTCGCGCAGCGCTGGGATCCACGATTCGGTTTGGGATCGCTGATGGCGACTATGCTGCCGTATGCCGGAGCCTTCCTGGTCGCGGGTCTAGCGATGGTGGCGGCCTGGGTCGCCTTCGACCTGCCGCTGGGGCCGGGCGTCGGCGTCCACTATGAGCCGCCGTCTCCCGCCGAGGCGGCCCATGAGCCGGCCGACGGCGGCGTAGCGGGTCCGCACAGCCCGCCCCAGGCGGCGATGGTCGCACCGTCCACAGCCCCGTCGCGCTGAGGGGCGCGTTTCTCCGAAAAGGTCGCTTGACGCGATGTGTCAGCCCGCCTAAACGACGCCCCTCGCCGGGGCGCACAGCCGCTTCGGCCGGGAAACGCGGGTGTAGCTCAGTTGGTTAGAGTGCCGGCCTGTCACGCCGGAGGTCGCGGGTTCGAGCCCCGTCACTCGCGCCACTCTTTCTAGAAATAGAAGAGTGGCGCACACCGCCTTCCCAAAAAGCTTTCGAAACAGCTCAAAAGTTTCGACCTGATACGCGGGTGTAGCTCAGTTGGTTAGAGTGCCGGCCTGTCACGCCGGAGGTCGCGGGTTCGAGCCCCGTCACTCGCGCCACTTCTTTTCAAGACATCGATAAAAGAAGTGGCGCGCTCCCGTTTTCGGAAACGCGCCATTCGAACACGTCGTGGCCCTGGCCGCTCAGTGCAGCGGCAATGCAATATCCGGGTTCACGAACGCCGCTTCACCCGTCAGCTCGCCATAGACCACGCAGAGGTCTTCGAAGACGCGGTTCCAGGCGAACTGGCTGACCGCCTTCTCGCGCGCCGCCCGACCGATCGCTTCGATGTCGCGCGTGAACAGGGCCTCGACCGCCTGGGCGTAATCGTCGGCGTCCGCGCTGGCGGCCAGTTGCCCCACGCTTTCGTCGACGGTTTCGGCTACCCCGCCCGCGTTGACCCCGACGACGGGCCGGCCGCAGGCCATGGCCTCCAGCACGATCAGCCCGAACGGCTCTTTATCATTGGCGTGAACGAAGGCGTCGCAGCTGGCGATGATCTTTGCGACTGCCTTGGGATCGCTTTCATAGGGCATGGAGATGACGCGATCCTCTTCAGGCATCCCCGCGCCTGCGCCTACAAGAACCAGATGATAGGGCGCCCCCAGCTTCTGGACCGCCTCGATCAGCACATCGACGTTCTTTTCCTTGGCCGGACGACCGGCGAAGCACAGCAGCCGCGCGTCATCGCCCAGACCCAGCTGTTTCAGCAGCCACTGCCGATCACGACGTTCCGGCCGGAAGGTGTCGATCTCCACGCCCAGAGGTCGAATGACGATGTTGTTCACACCGGCCTCTTCCAGGCGCCGTGCGATAAAGCGGCTGGGCGACACGACCCGATCAAACTGTGAAAACAGCTTCGCCCAGCGCTTCTCCACCGGCTTCTTGGCCCATTCGCCGAAATGCAACGCCGCCAGACCGGCCGGATCGGAGTGGCAGAAGCCGACGACCGGGCATCCGACCCGCTGACCGGCCTCCAAAGCCCCCTGCCCCGGTGTGTAAGGGTCGCCGGCCTCGATGATCGACGGCTTCATCGCCGCCACCCAGGCGCTCCAGCGTTTGACTGAACTGGGCCAGCGATAGCCGTCGCCGAACGGCAGCTTGGTCGCCCTAAGCTGTACGATGCCGTCGGCGCGCGCCTTGTGACGCGCGCCGGGGACGATCAGCGAATGACTGATCCCCGGCCGATTGGCCTCGATCCATGCCTTCTTGGACAGGATATAGCGCTTCACCCCGCCTGAGCGCGGCGCATAGAGCATTGTAGTGTCCACCAGGCGAGGTCGCTCGTCCATCGCCGCCGCCTTTAGGGCCCGCAGCGTTTCGGCGACTTCCACGTCCAGCCCCGGAATCAGTCGGAGTTCGCTTTCCTGGACGTCGAGGTCTGTCATGCTCATGGAGTGTTCTCGCCTGGTCTGGGCTGTCGAACGCCGAAGGGGTTCGATGGATGCGTCCACGGGACGCGGCCTTTGGACCGTTCGACGCCCGTAGACCCGGGCGCGGCAAAGCTCAAGTGCGCGCCGTCGCGATTTCCTCCGCATTCGCCCTATCGGGCATCGACGAGCGAACACGGGTCGTCTTACAGGATTGGCTCAAGACCATCACGGCCTTGCATTCGCCTCAAATTCGATAAACTTGGAACGCTGGCGCGGACCCTGCTAAGGGGTCTCCCGTAACGTGACGCGTGACCACCAGGGGTTTCTACCGAATGCGTATTTTGCTCGCGACCGCCGTGGCGATCGCCCCCTTGATGGTCGCCACAGGATCCCAGGCCGAGATCGTGATCTCAAACGCCCGGACGACGCCGATCCAGACGTCCAATGCGACGGGCACGGCCGCCGACAACATCCGCATCGCCAGCGGCGGCAGCGTCGCCGTCGCCTCGGGCGCGGCGGTGACCCTGAACAGCAACAACACGGTCGATCTGGACAGCGGCGGTTCCATCACGATGGACAAGTCGGCCGACGGCTCGACGGGTCTTCTGGTCAATGGCGGTAACACCGGTTCGGTGATCGTCGGCGGCTCGATCACCGTCAACGACACGCTGGAAACTGCGGACATCAAGGACACCGACGGCGACGGCGACCTGGACGGTCCCTTCGCCACCGGGACCGGTCGTTACGGCGTGCGGGTCACCGGCGCCTCGCCCTTCACTGGCAACATCCTGGTCGAGGGCACGGGCGCGATCGCGGTCGAGGGCAACAACTCCTACGGGCTGTCCGTCGAATCCGCCCTGAACGGCAAGCTTCAGAGCCTGGGCAACGTCCGTGTGACCGGCAACGACAGCGCCGCCATCCGCACCACGGGGCCGATTTCCGGCAATGTCGATCTTGCAGGCTCCATCTCGGCGCTCGGCGCCAATGCGACGGGCGTTTCCATCGAAGGTGACGTCGGCGGCGCGCTCAAGATCCACTCCTCCGTGGTCGCCACGGGCTATCGCTACACCACCCCGCCGCCGGTACGTCCGACGACCGGCACGTTCGATAACGCCACGACCCTGTTCCTCGACGAACTCGACGCAGACGATCTGCTGCAAGGCGGACCGGCCGTGCGCGTCGGCGCCAATGTCGCCGGCGGCGTGCTGCTGGACAAGGCGCTCGCCTATTCCGAGGCGGGCATCGAGGGCGACGACGACAAGGACGGCGTCAAGAACGGCGACGAGGATGATGACGGCGATGGCGTCAAGAACCGCGACGACACCGATCGCGACGGCGACGGCATCCCGGACGCCAGCGAGACAGCCGCCTCCATTACGTCATTGGGCGGCGCGCCTGCGCTGTTGATCGGTTCGACGACACAGGCGGTGACCCTCGGCGCCGTCGGTACAGGCGATGCGGCCTATGGCCTGATCAACCGCGGCACTATTGTCGGCTCCGGCCTCTATTCCGGCGTGGAGTTCCGCGCCGTGCAACTCGGCGTGACCGGCGGCCAGGCCGTCAACGTCGTCGGCGGCGTGCGCAACGAGGGCGGCATCTCATCGACCGCCGTCGATGCCAACGCCACGGCTCTCTGGATCGGCTCGGGCGTGACCGCTCCGACGATCAACAACTCGGGCGCCATTCAGGCCGTCGCCTCGGGCAAGCAGGCCCAAAGCGCGACCAGCATCCTGATCGGTGCGGGCGCCAACGTCGGCTCCCTGACCAACACCGGCAATCTCGTCGCCTCTTTCGGCGGCAATCAGGGTTCGGCCACCGTTATTCGTGACCAGTCCGGCAGCCTGACCCAGCTGAACAACGCCGGTTCGATCATCGGCTCGCTCACCCCTAACACCGACGATACAAATCCGGTGACTGGCAAGGTGACCGCCATCGACGTCTCGGCCAACACGACCGGCGTCACCCTGCGGCAGTACGGCATTCCCGCCGCTGCCGGCAGCACCGCCACGGACACGGACAAGGACGGCGTGCCGGACGCGAACGAACCGGCTATCGTCGGCGCGATCAAGCTGGGCTCGGGCGCCGACACGCTCAATATCGAGAACGGCGTCGTCAACGGCGACATCGATTTCGGCGCCGGCGCCGACCGGCTGAACATCAGCGGCGGCGCGGTTGTGACCGGCACCATCGCCAACAGCGACGGCCTGCTGGACATCAACGTGTCGAAGGGCACCCTGGCCGCCACCCAGACGGGCGCCACGGCGATCTCCAACCTGAACATCGGCGCCGAAGGGACATTGCTGGTCAATCTTGACCCCGCCAACGACCGCGCCGGCGGCTTCAATGTCAGCGGCAATGCGACCCTGGCGACAGGCTCCACTCTGGGCGTCCGCTTCTCGTCGCTGATCGATCAGCCTGAGCGGTTCAACGTCATCACGGCCGGCACGCTGAATGTGGGTCAGATCAACCAGACCCTGCTGTCGGACAACTCGCCCTATCTTTACGTCGTGCAGGGCGGCGTGGCCGGCAACACCGTCTATGTCGACGCGCGTCGCCGTACGGCCTCCGAGGCCGGGTTGATCCCGGTCGAGGCGTCCGCCTACGACGCCGTCTACGGCGCGCTGGGGTCCAATGAGGCCCTGCGCAACCTGTTCCTGTCGCAAACGTCGCGCGACGGCTTCATCGACGCCTACGAGCAGATGCTGCCCGACCACTCCGGCGGGCCGCTGATGTCGCTGTCGGCCGGCGTCGATGCGGTCACCCGCGCGCTGACCGGCCGCAACGCCGCCGCTGCGCCGGGTGAAACCAGCGCCTGGGTCCAGGAGATCAACTTCTACGCCGACAAGGACAAAACCGACTCCTACGGTTTCCGCTCGGAAGGCTTCGGCGTCGCCGGCGGCGTCGAAAAGGGCACCAGCCTGGGCGCCGTCGGCATCTCGGCCGCCTTCACCTCGTCCGACATCAAGGATCCCGAGGCCGAGGCCGAAGAGGTCCTGTCCGCCAACCTGCTGGAGTTGGGCCTCTACTGGCGCGCTCAGGGTCAGTACTGGACGACCTGGGCCCGTGCGGCGGGGGGCTACGCTTCCTTCAGCGCCGATCGCTCGCTGGTCGCTACCGGCGTCTATCTGAACAACAAGTCCGACTGGCATGGCTGGACGGCGGCGGTCGCCGGCGGCGCTTCTTACGAGCGCAACTTTGGCCGCCTGAACATTCGCCCCGAAATCTACGGCGAGTATTTCAGCCTGTCGGAGGGCTCGCGCAGCGAGAAGGGCGGCGGCGACGGCTTCGATCTCAACATCGATTCGCGCGACAGCCACATCTTCTCGGCGGTGGCGGCGATGAACGTCGGCTATGGCTTCGGCCGCAACGGCTGGATTCGTCCGGAACTGCGCGTCGGCTATCGCCAGAATATCTCGGTCGACGCCGGCGAAACCATCGCTCGCTTCGCCAGCGGCGGCCCGGACTTCATTCTGTCGCCGGACGCCATCGAAGGCGGCGGGGCGATCCTGGGCTTCCGCCTGAACTTCGGCAACGAACTGGGCATGCTGTCGCTGACCGGCGACGCCGAGCTGCTGGAAGACTACGTCCGCTACTCGCTGCTGCTGCGGGCCAGCTTCCGCTTCTGATCGCAGCCCGATCCAGACAAACGAAAGGCCGCCGGAGCGATCCGGCGGCCTTTTTGTTTGGTAGGCGGCGACGGGTTCGAACCGCCGACCCTCTCGGTGTAAACGAGATGCTCTGACCAGCTGAGCTAGCCGCCCCCAAGGGCAGAGACGGGCTTATGCCCGTCGCGCCTCAACCGTTCAAGGCGCTTTTCAAACCTTCTCCTGGGCGAAAGCGCGCGGTGCGCGAGGCCGGGCGTGCGACCGCCGCGCCGGTCTGCGGATTGCGCGCAACGCCAGCCTTGCGGTCCACGGCGACGAAACTGCCGAAACCGATCAGCTTCACATCCGCGCCCCGCGTCAGCGACTCGGTCACGCCGTCGGTAAACGCTTCCAGCGCCGTCTTGGCCTGGTCGCGGCTAATGTTCGCCGCGCTGGCCATCCGGCCGATCAGTTCCGCCTTGGTCATCCGTCCCCTCCAGAACGAACCACTAAAGGACAGATCGGCGGTTGCGTCAAAAACGAAAACGCCGCCGGTGGGATCACCGGCGGCGCTCGATGTTCAACTCGGCGTTAGTGGCTGACCGCCGCCGCCGGTCCTTCCGGAGCCACGACCGGGGCCGGCAGGGGTTCGGCCGCCTCGTCCCACTCCACCGGCGTCAGGGTGCCGACAAGCGCCCACTTCAGCGCCTCGTCCGCCGTGGAGATCGGCACGATCTCCAGCGCCGACTTCACATTGTCCGGCACGTCAGCGAGATCCTTCTCGTTCTCCTGCGGGATCAGCACCGTCTTGACGCCGGAGCGCAGGGCCGCGAGCAGCTTCTCCTTCAGGCCGCCGATGGCGGTGACCCGGCCGCGCAGGGTGATCTCGCCGGTCATGGCGATATCCTTGCGGATCGGAATGCCGGTCAGGACAGAGACCATCGCCACCGTCATGGCCACGCCGGCGGACGGGCCGTCCTTGGGCGTCGCGCCGTCCGGCACGTGGACGTGGATGTCGGTCTTCTCGAACACCGGGGGCTTGACGCCGAAGGCCAGGGCCCGCGAGCGGACGTAGGATGCCGCCGCCGAGATCGACTCCTTCATCACGTCCTTCAGATTGCCGGTCACGGTCATGCGCCCGCGGCCCGGCATCTTGATGGCTTCGATGGTCAGGATGTCGCCGCCGAACTCGGTCCAAGCCAGACCGGTGACGATGCCGACCTGATCCTCCTCGTCCGTCTCGCCATAGCGGAACTTCTTGACGCCCGCATAGTCGGCCAACTTGGCCTCATCGACCGTGATCGACTTGGCGCCCGTCTTGGCCATTTCGCGCACGGCCTTGCGGGCCAGACCGCCCAGAGCGCGCTCCAGCGAACGCACGCCGGCCTCGCGGGTGTAATAGCGGATCAGATCGCGGATCGTGTCTTCCGGCACGATCAGTTCGCCGTCCTTCAGGCCGTGGTCCGCCAACTGCTTGGGCAGGACGTGGCGCTTGGCGATCTCGACCTTCTCATCTTCGGTATAGCCCGAGACCCCAATGATCTCCATCCGGTCCATCAGCGGCTGCGGCATGTTCAGGCTGTTCGCGGTCGTCACGAACATCACCTGGGACAGGTCGTAGTCCACCTCCAGATAGTGGTCGCCGAAAGTCGAGTTCTGCGCCGGGTCCAGCACCTCCAGCAGGGCCGACGACGGATCGCCGCGCCAGTCGGACCCCAGCTTGTCGATCTCGTCCAGCAGGACGAAGGCGTTGGTGGTCTTGGCCTTCTTCATCGACTGAATGATCTTGCCGGGCATGGAGCCGATGTAAGTCCGGCGGTGACCCCGGATCTCGCTCTCGTCGCGCACGCCGCCCAGCGACATGCGGACGTACTCACGCCCTGTCGCCTTGGCGATGGACTTGGCCAGCGAGGTTTTGCCGACACCGGGAGGGCCGACCAGGCACAGGATCGGCCCCTTCAGGCTGCCGGTGCGGGCCTGGACCGCCAGATACTCAATGATCCGTTCCTTGACCTTCTCCAGGCCGAAGTGATCCTCTTCCAGGATGTCCTCGGCCTTGGCCAGATCGATCGGCTTCTGCTTGGCCTTGCCCCACGGCACGGACAGCAGCCAGTCGAGATAGTTGCGCACGACCGTCGATTCCGCCGACATCGGGCTCATGTTGCGCAGCTTCTTGACCTCGGCCTCGGCCTTGGTCCGCGCTTCCTTCGACAGGCGCGTCTTACGGATGCGCTTCTCCAAATCCATGATCTCGTCGCGCGCATCGTCGGTCTCGCCCAACTCGCGCTGGATCGCCTTCATCTGCTCGTTCAGATAATATTCGCGCTGGGTCTTCTCCATCTGGCGCTTCACACGCGAGCGGATCTTCTTTTCGACCTGAAGGACCGAGATCTCACCCTCCATCAGCCCATAGACCTTCTCCAGCCGCTTGGGCACGTCGAAGGTTTCCAGCAGGCCCTGCTTATCGGCGATCTTGACCGAGAGATGGGCCGCGACCGAGTCCGCCAGCTTGGAGGCGTCGGTGATCTGGGGGATGGAGCTGAGGGCCTCGGGCGGAACCTTCTTGTTCAGCTTCACATAGTTTTCGAACTGCTCGACCACGGCGCGCAGCATGGCTTCGGCCTGCGAGGCGTCGCCGGCTTCGTCCTCGATCTCGACGGCCTCGGCCTCGAAATACTCCTCACGGTCGGTGAAGCGGGTCAGGCGCGCGCGACCCTTGCCCTCCACCAGCACCTTGACCGTGCCGTCGGGCAGTTTCAGCAGTTGCAGCACCGAGGCCAGCACGCCGATGGGATAGATGGCGTCAGGCGACGGATCGTCGTCGACGCTGTTCTTCTGGGTCGCCAGCAGGATCTGCTTTTCGCCCTTCATGATCTCGTCCAGCGCCTTCACCGACTTTTCGCGTCCGACGAAGAGCGGCACGACCATGTGCGGGAAGACGACAATATCTCTCAGCGGCAGGACGGGCAGGATTTTTGGTTCAGTCATGATGCGTACTCCTGGGCCATTGATCATCTCCGGCCCGCCGCCAGGGTCCGCCGGGCAAGAGGCCCGACCGGCGCATGACGGCCCGTCGATTCCGACGGCGTTCGGATGAGTATGTGGTTTGAAAGACCCGCGGTTCAAGCGTGACCGCGGAACGGCCCACACCTGCGTGGCGACAAAGCCGCCGATCGCGCCGCTTTAGGTCCGCATTACGCCCGGCGACGCTTTCGACATGGCCGCTTTACGGGGATCGGGCGTCTTCTGCGGCTCCAAGGAGATGACCATGAGCCGTTCGCACCTGTTGGCCGAGACCCTGAAGCGTCCAGCGCCGGCGCCGACAACCCTTCAAATGGCGATGACCTTCATCGGCGCCCTGTTCGGCGCCCCAATCCGCAAGGGCCGCGCGCGATGATGCAGGGCCATATCGAGGGCGGCGTGACACGCGCCGCCCCTCCCAGACGATACAGGGTCGTGCCTCGCGCCAGCGGTTGGGCCGTGGCGGTCAACAACGCCTGCACCCGCCCCCTGCCCGATCGCATCTCGGCCGAACGCCTCGCCGCTCGACTTCAGGCCGAGGCCGACCGCCTGAACCGCGACCAACATCGCCGCACCCAATGATTACGCCCCTAGCCTCACCACCCGCCGTCGAAAGCCTGACGATCCAGCCCGTCGGCGATCGCTGGCGCATCACATCAAGCGACGGCCTGTTCGAAGACGTCTTCACCGACGCCAAAAGCGCCGTCCGCTGCGCCAAGGCCGAGGCCGAGGCGCATCCAGGGCATGTCCTGATGCTGACCGAGTTCGTTTGACGCCTTGAGTTCACGAAAAAGGCCGGAGCAAAAACGCTCCGGCCTTGATCAGTTCAGGATTTTTCATCGGCTCAGGCGGCGCCGTCGGCCTTTTTCTTGGAGGCTTCCGAGTAGATCAGCAGGGGCTGAGCCTTGCCGTCGATGACTTCCGCATTGACCACCACCTCTTCGACGCCTTCGAAGGTCGGCAGTTCGAACATGGTCTCGAGAAGGATGCCTTCCAGGATCGAGCGCAGGCCGCGCGCGCCGGTCTTGCGGGTGATGGCCTTCTTGGCGACGGCGATCAAGGCGTCGTCGGTGAAGGTCAGTTCAACATTCTCCATCTCGAACAGACGCTTGTACTGTTTGACCAGGGCGTTCTTGGGCTCGGTCAGAATTGTGACCAGCGCCGTCTCGTCCAGGTCTTCCAACGTCGCCAGCACGGGCAGACGACCGATGAACTCGGGGATCAGGCCGAACCGCATCAGGTCGTCTGGCTCGACACCCTTCAGAATGTCGCCGGTGCGACGTTCATCGATCTCCTTGACCTGGGCGCCAAAGCCGATCGAAGCCCCTGCCCCGCGCGCCGAGATGACCTTCTCCAACCCAGCGAAGGCGCCGCCGACGATGAACAGGATGTTGGCGGTGTCGACCTGCAGGAATTCCTGCTGCGGATGCTTGCGACCGCCTTGCGGCGGCACGGAGGCGACGGTGCCTTCCATGATCTTCAGCAGGGCCTGTTGCACGCCTTCGCCCGACACGTCGCGCGTGATCGAGGGGTTGTCCGACTTGCGCGAGATCTTGTCGATTTCGTCGATATAGACGATGCCGCGCTGGGCCCGCTCGACGTTGTAGTCGGACGCCTGGAGCAGCTTCAGGATGATGTTCTCGACATCCTCACCCACGTAACCGGCTTCGGTCAGGGTCGTGGCGTCGGCCATGGTGAAGGGCACGTCGATGATGCGCGCCAGCGTCTGGGCCAGCAGCGTCTTGCCCGAGCCCGTCGGCCCGATCAGCATGATGTTCGACTTGGCCAGTTCGACGTCGTTGTTCTTCGTCGCGTGGTTCAGGCGCTTGTAATGGTTGTGGACGGCGACCGAGAGCACCTTCTTGGCGTGCGCCTGGCCGATGACATAGTCGTCCAGCACGTCGCGGATTTCCTTGGGCGTAGGCACGCCGTCGGTCGTCTTCTTGAAGCCGATCTTGTGCTCTTCGCGGATGATGTCCATGCACAGTTCGACGCATTCATCGCAGATGAAGACGGTCGGGCCCGCGATGAGCTTGCGGACCTCGTGCTGGCTCTTTCCGCAGAACGAGCAGTAGAGGGTGCTTTTGGCGTCGGTGCCGGCTGCTTTGGTCATAGACCCTTATCTCACTCCCGCGGGCCGGACCGAAATGGCCCGAAACGCGCTTCCCTCACATTGATTCCAGCACTCTGGATGCGAAGGTCTTCAAAAAATGACAATCACCCATCACACGTTCCGGAACAACCCCGAAGGCGGCAGGGGATTGTTGCAGTGCGTGGATGGATCAGTGTCGACGGGGATCAAGGCGAATGTCTGACATGGGTATTGTGCAGGAAATACGCCAGTCCACGGGGAATGGACCTGCCATCGTCGCCTTCGATTTCGACGGCACGCTGACGATTCGAGACAGCTTCACCGAGTTCCTGCGCTGGCGCGCCGGTCCGGGCGCCTGGGCGCTGGGGTTGGTCAAGCTGGCTCCGGCCCTCGCCGCCTACGCGAAGGATCGCGACCGGGGCCGGATCAAAGCGGCCTCCGTCAGGGAGTTCCTGCTTGGCGTGAGCCGTCAGACACTGGAAGTGGAAGCCGCAGCCTTCGCCGAAGAGATCTGGCCGCGGTTCATGCGACCCGATGCGCTTGAGGTGTGGAACAGCTGGGGCCAACGCGGCGCGCACCGCGTCATCGTGACCGCGTCTCCTACGACGACCGTCGCGCCGTTCGCCCGCAAACTGGGGGCCGAGGCCCTGCTGGGCACCGAGTTCGTCTTCGACGCCAACGATCGAATCACCGGCGACTTCGCCGGCCCCAACTGTCGGGGTGAGGAGAAGGTGCGGCGGCTGAAGGCGGCCTATGGCGAGAACATGACCCTGACTGCCGCCTATGGCGACACCTCGGGTGACACCGAGATGCTGGCGATGGCCCAGCAGCCCGGCTTCAGGATCTTCCGCCAAAAGCCCTGAGGCTCAGTTGCCGTCGGCGTCCACATCGAACACCATCGCCTTGCCGCGCGAGGCCGGATCCCAGCCGGCCTCGATCGCCGAGGCGATAGCGGTGCGGACAGCGTCGACGTTGACGCGCTGCTTCTCCACATCCGGTCGTCCGTTGGGCCGAAGCGGCGGCGGAAACTGTACAATCGCTTCACGCTTGAAGTCCGCGTGGCGAAGGGACACAGCCATCCCCTCCCAGACGTTGCCGCCCTTGGGCTGAGGTTGGCGACGAAGCTCCCAGACGTAGCTTTCGCCATCGACATCGACCGTGCCGCTTTGATCTCGTGTGAACTGCATGACGGTTCCGATAGCACAAAATGAAAAGGGCGCGCCGCAACGGGCGCGCCCTTTCGTCTTTCGACAGCTGTCTTAGTTGCCGGGCGTCTTCGCGCCGTCGGCGTCAGCCTGCTCGCGGCGATCGTAAACATGGTCAACGATGCCCCATGCCTTGGCTTCCTCGGCTGACATGAAGTGGTCGCGATCCAGGGTCTTTTCGACCTCCTCATATGTCCGACCGGTGTGGTGGACGTAAATCTCGTTCAGACGACGCTTGGTGTAACGGATGTCGGCGGCATGCAGTTCGATGTCCGACGCCTGACCCCGGAACCCGCCCGAGGGCTGGTGCACCATGACGCGGGCATTCGGCAGGGCGATCCGCTGACCAGCGGCGCCCGCCGTCAGGATCAGCGAGCCAGCCGAAGCCGCCATACCCATCACTACAGTCGAAACCGGGCTCTTGATGTATTGCATGGTGTCATAGATCGCGAGCGCCGAGGTCACCTGACCGCCGGGGCTGTTGATATACATGCTGATTTCCTTCTTGGGGTTCTCCGATTCAAGGAACAGCAGCTGGGCGCAGATCAGCGACGCCATCCCGTCCTCGAACGGTCCCGTCAGAAAGATGATTCGCTCACGCAGCAAGCGCGAGAAAATGTCGAAGGAACGCTCACCGCGGCTGGATTGCTCCACCACCATCGGCACCAGGTTCATGTTCATCAGTTCGATCGGATCGCGCATTTAGCCTTCTCGGATGCAGTGGCGACGATTCAGCGTCGTCAGCCGGTTATGCTGCATATCGCGTTCGATGACACCCTGCGCAAGACGCCGGGTTCAATCGGACTGCGCGTCTTGCTGGTTCGCCGCTGCACGACGTCCTTTCTGTAGTCGTTCCGCGACCGCCGCCTCCTGCGCGGCGGCGGATGCGCGATCGGGCTCCGCTTCATATAGCGCTTGCAGATAGGCGCGGTCCCAGTCCGTGAGGCCGGTCACGTTCTGAGGATCACCAAATAAATTCAGCACAGTGGGCTGATCGGAGTAGTCGGCGCGGGGATCGACCTGCGCCAAGACGACCATCGCGGCGTAGTCCATCAGAGCCGGCAAAAGGACGCCACTGGCCTTGGTCATATCAATGACGACGGTCGCTGAGTTCAGGTCGTACCGCAGTGGCGACCTCATGCGGCTGACGGCCCGCGATCCAATCGAGGGCGGCTCTCCACCGGCGACACGGGCCGCCAGTTGGCCAGTGTCTGCTGAGACTGGCAGGGAAATGTGCCACCATCGCACTGGCGCATCGCTGGTTTTGAACCGTTCCAGCGCCGCCAAACCCATGTTCGTGTTGTCGATCGGAGGACGGAAACGACGACGCCAACCTTCCACCAGCGCAGATGCGACACTGGGACCATCCTCCGTGGCGATTATGAGCACATTGGCCGAGCAGCCAGGCTCGCCCACTCGAATTTCAAGATCATGAGCGATTTCGCCGATGCGATCTGCAAGCATCTGACCGTAGGGCGCCTTCAATCCGGCGACGCTGACGCAAAGCGGCGTATTCCACCGTCCAAGCCGCGCACCGGCGGGCGCGGTCGCAACACGCTGGACAAATTGGCGCGCAGCCTGCCGCGGCGACTGACCCTCGACCGTGATCTCCTCCAGATCTGTCGGGGGCGGCTGTGCCGGATCTTGCGCCTGCGCGCCTGCGGTGATGAGGGCGGCCAGAGCGACAGCGGAAAAAGACATTGGAGACATACCTGAAAAGCAAAATGGGCCCGCACTGCGGACCCATTCGACTTACAATCCAGGCGCCACAACCGCCAGTTACTGTCGCGTAATCGAGCGGAAAATCAGCCCTCGTCCTCGTCTTCCTTCAGCAGCTCTTCCTTCGTGATCGGTTTGTCGGTCACGTCCGCGACGCCCACGATCAGGTCGACGACCTTTTCTTCGTAGATGGGCGCGCGCATCTGGGCGGCGGCGTTGGGGTTCTGGCGGTAGAAGTTCAGGACGGCCTGTTCCTGGCCCGGATAGTTGCGGGCTTCCTGCAGGATGGCGGCGTTCAGTTCCTGGTCGGTGACCTGGACGTTGTTGGCGCGACCGATTTCGGCCAGCACCAAGCCCAGACGCACACGGCGTTCGGCGATCTTGCGGTATTCAGCCTTCAGATCTTCGTCCGACTTGGCGGCGTCTTCTTCCGGCAGACGACCAGCGGTCTTGTCAGCCTCGACCTGCTGCCAGATGCCGTCGAACTCGGCGTCCACCATCTTCGGCGGCAGCGGGAAGTCGTGGGCCTCATCCAGCTGGTCCAGCAGGGCGCGCTTCAGCTTGAAACGGGCGGCGCCGGCGTACTGCTGGTCCAGGTTGGACTTCAGCAGTTCCTTCAGCTTGTCCAGCGACTCCAGACCGATGCGGGTGGCGAAATCGTCGTCGATCTTGGATTCGGCTTCCGCCTTGATGGCCTTCACCTTGATGTCGAAGGTGGCCTTCTTGCCGGCCAGATGAGCGGCTTGATAGTTCTCGGGGAAGGTGACTTCGATGGTCTTCTCTTCGCCGACCTTGGCGCCCGTCAGTTGCTCTTCGAAACCGGGAATGAAGCGGCCCGAGCCGATCACCAGGTCCGCGTCCTCGGCGGCGCCGCCTTCGAAGGGCTCGCCGTCCAGCTTGCCCAGGAAGTCGATCGTCAGCTGGTCGCCCTCGGCGGCCTTGACGGTCTTGCCCTTCTTGTCTTCGTAGCTCTTGGCCTGACCGGCCAGTTCCGTCAGGGCCTCGTCCAGATCGGCGTCAGACGCTTCATAGGTCGGGCGCTCCAGCTTCAGGGTCTTGGGATCGACCGGCTCGAAGTCCGGCATGATTTCCAGCGACATTTCATAGGCCAGGTCTTCCTGACCAGCGATGACCTTGTCCATGTCCGAGGTCAGCTTCATCTCGGCCGGCGCGGCGGGACGGATCTTGGCCTCGTCGAGCGCCTTCTGGCTGGTTTCGTTCAGCTCGGCGTTGATGATCTCGCCCATGAACTCACGGCCGAAGGTCTTCTTGACGTGGGCGACCGGCACCTTGCCCGGACGGAAGCCCTTCAGCTTCACCTGCGGGGCGACTTCCTTGACGCGGGCTTCGAGCTTTTCATTCAGCTCCGCGACGGGAATGGTGACCGCGATCACGCGGCTGAGGCCTTCGTTCGACTTTTCGACGACTTGCATGGTCGGGATTCTGACGCTCTGGGGCGCATGAGCCATCGAGACGGCCGGCGCGGAATGGATAAAGCAAGAAGGCCGCCCCGTGTGGAGCGGCGCCTCGAAGCCCGCCCTTATGTCGAGAAGGGCCCGAAAGGTCAACGCGGGCGTAGTCAGAGCCGGTGGTTTCGCGGCCTTTGCGTGGCTATGTTGACCAAATGAGCCAACCCGCCTCCCCCATCGGCGTCTTCGTCACGCCCGTCACCCCGCTTCAACAGAACTGCACGACCGTCTGGTGCACCGCCACCAACAAGGCCGCCGTGATCGATCCCGGCGGTTCGGTCGATGCGGTCCTGGGCGAGGTTGCGCGACGCGGCCTGACGCTGGACCAGATCTGGATCACCCACGGCCATCTGGATCACGCGGGCGGCGCGGCCGAAATGCAGGAGAAGACCGGCACCCAGATCACCGGCCCTCAGAAGGCCGACCAGTTCTGGATCGACCGAATCGTGGAGAGCGGCCGGATGTACGGCCTGCCCGACGCCCGCCCCTTCACGCCCGACCGCTGGCTGGAGGATGGCGACACGGTATCGTTGGGGGAAACGATCTGGGAGGTGCGTCACTGCCCCGGCCATACGCCCGGGCACGTCATCTTCTTCAATCGCGCGGCGCGATTCGCTCAGGTCGGCGACGTTCTGTTCAAGAGTTCGGTCGGTCGCACCGACTTCCCGATGAGCGATCCGCCCGCACTGATCCGCTCCGTGATCGAAAAGCTTTGGCCGCTGGGCGACGACGTCACCTTTGTGCCGGGCCACGGGCCGATCTCCACCTTTGGTGAAGAGCGACGGACCAATCCGTTCGTGTCTGACGCCGCAATGCGACAGGCCCCGATCCAGCGTGAGCCGTCGGGGCCTGCCTGAGCCTGCTGATCGCGTGGTTTATCGGCGCAGGATCATGCCGATGATGACGCCGATGCCCAGTGCATAGAGCGTCGCCTTCATCGGATTGTCCTGAATGTCTTCCTGCACGCGATGAACGCGTCCGGAAATCTTCTCACGCACCAGGCCCGCATCTTCTCTGACGGCCTGACGGACTGAAGTGGTCTTGCCAAAGCTGCGGCCCTCGCCTTGGGCGAGAATTGCGTCGGCCTGTCGGTCCAGACGTTGGGTCAGATCATTGTCCTCCAGGACGATGTCGTCGGGTGATGTCGCGCCTATCGGGGTGTTGGTCATCTCGATCTCCGTGGTTCGCTGAACAAACCGGTGTTGCGACTCATGGTTCCTTTTTGAACGCGGGCGATCAGGGTGCGTTGGTTGATCGCACAAGGAGCCGCTCATGACCTATATCGAACCCACTCCGACCACGCCGCAACCCGAGATCCAGCCTGAGCCGGCGCAGCAGCCGGAAATACAGCCTTCAGACACGCCCGATGAAGTTCCGCCGATGGAACCGGATGTTGGCGGCGAAGGTGATTCGCGACCTTACGGTGCTGGGTAAAGTCAAACTCACGAACCCTTGAGGATCGTGACAGTAAAACAGAGTTCCCGACGGAACCGTCACCGAGTCACTGGGTTCACTTCAGCAAGCGCAACGGCAGCACTGAAAGGAACACGATGGACAGCCAACCCACACGCCCCTCCGGCGTTTCCAAGCGAGGTTTCGCCTCCATGGATCCCGAACGTCAGCGCGAAATCGCGCGCAAAGGGGGCGCAAGCGTCCCCAGCGAAAAACGCAGCTTCTCCCAAGACCGCAGCCTCGCCGCACAGGCGGGCCGCAAGGGTGGAGAAGCGTCGCACGGAACCAAGAAAGACGCGGACGCCGCCGACGGGCAATAGTCGGCGGAACTCGATACAAACAAGGGCGGCCCATCAATCGATGCGCCGCCCTTTTTCTTGCCGCGATCAGCCGCGCATTCGGCTCAGGCGCGCAGGACTGCCAAGGCGACGCTCGGCGCCGGAGAAGTATCAATGCGGACAACCGTCCAGCCGGAGGCGGCCGCCATGGCTTGGATCGATCCACGCGTGAACTTGCGCGAGCTTTCGGTGTGGATCGTCTCGCCGGTCACGAAGCGGAATGTCCGATCTCCGATGCGCGCGGTCGTCGGCGCGATCGCTTGCAGATGCATTTCCATGCGCGAGGCGTCCGGGTTCCACACGGCGCGGTGAACAAAGGCGTCCACATCGAAATCAGCATCCAACTCTTGATTGGCGCGGATCAGAACATTGCGATTGAAGGCCGCCGTGACGCCTTGGCTGTCGTCATAGGCGGCGACCAGGATCGCAGGGTCTTTGACCAGATCGACGCCCAGAATGAACAACGCCCCCTCGCCCAGCATCCGACGCGCCGCCGCCAGGAACTGCTCGGCCTCGTCCGGTTGCAGATTACCGATGGTCGAGCCGGGGAAGAAGCCGATTCGCCGTCCCGACGGCAGGTCTTCGGGCAGCGGCGCCAAATGCTCGAAGTCCCCCAAAACCGGCTGCACGCGCAGCGTCGGATAGTCATCGCGGACGCGAATGGCGGCGTCCATCAGAGCACTCTCGCTGATGTCGAGCGGAACGTAGGCGCCGAGGTCGGTGGCGGCGTCCAACAAAATCCGCATCTTCTCGCTGGCGCCGGATCCGAATTCGACCAGCACCGCGTCGGGGCCAAAGTCGGCTGTCAACTCTGCTGCGCGATCGCGCAACAGCGCCATTTCCTGCCGGGTCGGATAGTATTCGGGCAGCACGGTGATGTCTTCGAACAGGCGCGACCCGTCCGCGTCATAGAACCACTTCGGCGGCACGGCCTTTTGCGCACGCGACAGCCCTTCGATCATATCCTTTCGAAAGGCGGCGGTTTGGGCGTCGTCCGCTGCGGCGTCTCGCGCCACGGTCCGATCTTCAGCCAGTCTCAAACCCATGAAGGCCCACCTCTGTTGGGGATAGAAGAAGTTGCGATAGGTGATGCGGTCATGGCCCGGCGGTGTGGCTAACGATCCGCCTCGCAGCACCATCTGATTGGCCATGAACTTGCCGTTGTATTCGGCGGCGGTGCCCGGCGTCGGCTGAAAACCGGGATAGGGCGCATAGGCGCTGGACGTCCACTGCCACACTTCGCCAGCCAGGTTCGAGAACGCAACAGGCGAAGAGGCGGCGGCATGTTCCCATTCCGCCTCGGACGGCAGTCGCTTGCCGGCCCAACGGGCAAAGGCGTCGGCCTCATAAAAGCTGATGTGGCGAACCGGCGCAGCAGGATCGACAGGTTTACGCCCCGTCAGACCCATCACGGTCCAGTCGCCATCCGCCAAACGCCAATACAGCGGCGCGGTCCAGCCCTCTGCCTTGACCGTCGCCCAGCCGTCCGACAGCCACAGCTCGGAACGCGAATAGCCGCCATCCTGGATGAAGGCGATCCAGTCGCCGTTGGTCACCAGATCCGCAGCCAGAGCGAACGGCTCCAGCCAGACACGGTGCGCAGGCCCCTCATTATCGAAGGCGAAGCCCGCTTGGTCGTGGCCGATCGTCACCAGACCGCCGTCGAACGCCACCGTTCCACCGTGCCTGATCTGGAGCGTCTCGGCTCTGGGCTCGATCTCATAGGCGGCCGGGTCGAGCGGAGAGCGCGACATCAGGTTCAGCACATCCATCAGGAAAAGCTCCTGATGCTGCTGGTCGTGGTGCAGACCCAGCTCGAACAGATAGCGTTGATGGCCGCTGGTCTCGCCCTGCGCCAGCCAGGCGACCATGCGGCGGTCGATCTCTCGGCGATAGGCCAGGACCTCATCGACGGACGGGCGGGTCATCAACCCGCGCTGGTCCCGCCTGACCCGCTCCCCCAAAGCCTCATAGTAGGAGTTGAACAGCTGCTGAAAACGCGGATCGACGGGCTGGTATCCGGGATCGGACGACAGGATCATCGCCTCGAAAAACCAGCTGGTGTGCGCCAGATGCCATTTCCCTGGGCTGCAATCCGCCATCGACTGGGCTGACAGATCCTCGGCAGACAAACCTTCAGCCAAAGCGATCATGCGCGCGCGAACGGCCTTGAACTGCGCCACGTCTGACGCAACCCGCGGGTCGGGCTCGGAGCGCGCATTCATGTCAGCTGTCCCGTCCGACACCAGCCCCAGCGCCTTGTCAGTGCCGAACAAACGCACCAACAAGGCCAAGGTTCCCAACCACTTGGCGTTCGCGATCACGCATCAGAGCATCGGGCGGCCGCCATGTTTAGCGTATTCCAACCGCGCGATGGTGCGATTATGGACCTCGTCCGGGCCGTCGGCGATTCGCAAGGTGCGGACACCCGCGTAAAGCTCGGCCAAAGGCGTGTCGCCCGAAACACCGGCGCCGCCGAACGCCTGAATGGCGTCGTCGATGATCTGTAAAGCCATCTTCGGCGCGGCGACCTTAATCTGGGCGATCTCAGAGCGGGCGTTCTTGGCTCCCGCCTGATCCATCATCCAAGCCGCCTTCAGCACCAGCAGGCGGCACATCTCGATGTTGGTGCGCGCCTCCGCGACGCGCTGTTCCCAGACCGAATGCTCGGCCAACTGCTTCTTGAACGCCGTCCGGTTCAGCAGCCGCGTCACCATCAGTTCCAGCGCCCGCTCGGCCGCACCGATCGTGCGCATGCAGTGGTGAATACGGCCCGGGCCAAGCCGCCCCTGAGCGATCTCGAAGCCCCTGCCCTCGCCCGCGATCAGGTTCTCGACCGGCACGCGGACGTTCTCCAGCACGACCTCGGCATGGCCGATCGGCTTTTCATCATAGCCGAATACCGACAGCATCCGCTCGACGCGGAATCCAGGTGTGTCAGCCGGCACGATAATCTGCGACTGCTGGGCGTGGGATGCGGCGTCTGGATCTGTCTTGCCCATGACGATTGTCACGGCCAGATTCGGATGGCCCATATTGGTCGACCACCACTTGCGGCCGTTAATGACATAGTGATCGCCGTCCCGCTCAATCCGGGTCTGGATGTTGGTGGCGTCGGACGAGGCGACCTCAGGCTCGGTCATCAGGAAGGCCGAACGGATTTCGCCGGCCATCAGGGGCTTCAGCCAGCGCGCCTGCTGCTCGGCGTTCCCATACATATGGAGCACCTCCATATTGCCGGTGTCGGGGGCGTTGCAGTTGAACACCTCGGCCGACCACAGATGCCGCCCCATCATCTCGGCCAGCGGCGCGTATTCCAGATTCGTCAAACCCGCCCCGTGTTCGCCGGGCAGGAACATGTTCCACAGCCCGGCCTCCTTCGCGGCCGCCTTCATCGTCTCCATGACCGGCGGCTGACGGTTCGAATCCTCGCGCACCTGGGCGAAATATTCGGCTTCGCGCGGGATGACCTGCTCGTCCAGGAAGCGACGGACGCGGGCGTGCCAATCCAGGGCGCGGTCGGAATGTTTGAAGTCCATGTCGTTTCCTCTTTCCCGTTCGCGCTTCTATCGAGCGCTCGATACGAAAACGGCGCGGCCCCTGATCGGGAGCCGCGCCGCCATAACTGGTCGTTCAGACCGGCATCAGCGCTTCAGCAGCGGAGCCAGTTTCTGGGCGATCATCATATCGCCAGCGATC
>NZ_DLTK01000095.1:0-100611 GCF_002500885.1 Brevundimonas sp. UBA7838 | reverse complement strand
CGCCCTGACCGCGCCCGTCGCCGCCCTGGCCCTGGGGCTGCCGGCGTCGCTGACGCCGCTCGTCGCCCTGACGGCCCTGATCGGCGGCGCGGGCTTCGCCTTCACCGGGGCGCTGGGCGCCGCTCTTGCGTTAAGCGCCAAACGCGGCGGCCTGCTGATCGCCGTGGTCGTCCTGCCGCTGTTTATTCCCCCTGTCGTCTTCGGCGCCGGCGCCCTGGAACGCGCCGGATCGGGTCAGCCGATCGGCCCGGCGCTGGCTCTGCTCTGCGCCTACGTCCTGTTCGCCGCCGTCGTCGCGCCCTTCGCCGGGGCCGCCGCCGTTCGCAACGCGCAAGGGTGAGCTTGCCCGCCGTCCATTCGTTGCGTAAGCGCTGAACCGATGTTCGGCCTGTCCAATCCGCAGCGCTTCATGGCCTTCACCGGCCCGTTGACGCCCGTTCTGTGGGGCCTCGCCGCCGTGCTGCTGGGCGTCGGCGCCTGGCTCAGCTTCTCCGTCCCGGCCGATTATCAGCAGGGCGATACGGTGCGGATCATGTTCGTCCACGTCCCCGCCGCCACTCTGGGCCTGGGCGCCTATGCGGCGCTGGGCGTCTCCAGCTTCTTTGCGCTCGTCTTCCGTCATGCCCTGGCCGACGCCGCCGCCCGCGCCGCCGCCCTGCCGGGCGCGGCCTTCACGGCGCTCGCCCTGTTTACCGGCTCGCTGTGGGGGCAGCCGATGTGGGGGACCTGGTGGGTGTGGGACGCGCGCCTGACCAGCGTGCTGGTCCTGTTCCTCTTCTACCTCGGCTATATGGCGCTGCGGGCCTCGATCGACGACGAGCAGAAGGCCGGGCGCGCCGCCGCCGTCCTGGGCCTCGTCGGCCTGATCAACCTGCCGATCGTCAAGTTTTCGGTCGACTGGTGGAACACCCTGCATCAGCCCGCCAGCTTCCTGACGCCCGGATCGTCGGGCCTGGACCCCGTCTATCTGCCGCCGTTCCTGACCATGCTGGCGGCCTATGGGGTGCTGTTCCTCGCCCTGTGGCTGACGGCCATCCGCACCGAGATCCGCCGCCGCCGCGTCATGACCCTGCGCGCCCGTTCGGCTCAGGAGGCGTAAGATGCTCGACCTCGACATGACCCCCTACGCCGCCTTCGTCTGGCCCGCCTGGGGCGTCAGCGCCCTTGTCCTGACCGCCCTGACCGCCCGCGCCGTCGTCGCCTCCCGCAAATGGAAGCGCGAACTGGCGCGACTGGGGCCCGAGCAGGCGCCCTCGTCAGAAGCGGCGGATTCCTACCGTCCTCAAGCAGCGCGAAGCGCGTTTGGACAAGAGAAATGAACCGCTGGCTGGCCCTGATCCCGCTGGCGGTCCTCGCGGCGCTGGCGGCCTTGTTCGTCGGCTGGTCGCTGAAGCGCGATCCGGCGTTCAAGCCCGACGCCCTGGTCGGCCAGACCATCCCCGAGACGGTCCTGCCCCTGCTGTCGGGCGACCAGGCGGGACCGGGCAATCTGGACCTGAAGACCGCCGGCGTCGGCCGGCCCATGCTGGTCAATGTGTTCGCCTCCTGGTGCGCGCCGTGCCGGATCGAACATCCCAAGCTGCTGGCGCTGAAGGCGCGCGGCGTCGCCGTGGTCGGCATCGCCTACAAGGACGAGCCGGTCGCCACCCGCGCCTTCCTCGACGAACTGGGCGACCCCTATTCCATGGTGCTGGTGGACCGCGAGGGTCGTGCGGGCCTCGACCTCGGCATCTCCGGCGTGCCCGAGACCTTCGCCGTCGACGCCATGGGGCGCATCACCGCCAAACAGTCCGGCCCCCTGCTAGACGACGCCGACATCGACCGACTGGTCGCCTCCGTGCAGGCCCCGCCGCGTCCCGCGCCGACCAAGCAGTGAGGCCGCGTTAACCCTTTTTCGAGGGTTTCCGTTAACCATGTCGGCATGAGCGCGATTCGTCCTGGCCTGCCGCTGAACACGCCCGCCCAGGGCCTTGATCTGCCGAGCGCCCGCAGCGCCCAGGCGGCCTTCTTCCGCGCTGCCCTCAACCAGAACGCGGTGGAGCAGACTGCGGCGCCCAAGCCGCCGGTCCCGGCCGCCGCCGTCATGTCCACGATCCGAACCGCCAACCCGGCCCGGCCGGTGGAGGCGCCCCCCGCCCCGGCCCAGCGCGAGGAGCCGCGGATCATGCGCCCCGGCTCCTACCTCGACATCCGGGTCTGATCAGTTCCAGCCGCGGTTGGCGATATATTGCTGCAACGCCTCGATCCGGGTCGCATCCGACGGGTGGGTCGAAGCGAACTGCGGCGTCTGGGTCTGACGCTGCGCCGCCATCAGTCGCCATAGCGCCACCGCCTGCGACGGCTTGAACCCGGCTCCGGCCATATAGTCCACGCCCAGACGGTCGGCCTCCAGCTCGTCGCGCCGCGAATAGGGCAGCAACAGCCCGTACTGGGCGGCCAGACCGCCATAGGCGTTGACCGCATCGCCATAGCGACCCGCCGCCCCGCCGACAGCGGCCAGACCGACGCTGGTCACCGTCTGGTTCGAGGCGCGCTCGGCCGCATGGTTGGCGACGACGTGCCCGATTTCGTGACCGATCACGCTGGCCAGCTGGTCGTCGTTCTGGACCAGGGCCAACAGGCTGGTCGTCACGCCGATCTGGCCGGACGGCAGGACGAAGGCGTTGGGGCTGGCCTCCGTGAACACCGCATAGTCCCATGTCCGATTGCCCAGACCCGCCGCCTGGACCAGACGGTCGCCGACGCGCCGGATCCGGTCGACCTGGGCGCCGGCCGTCATCACGCCTGGCTTGGCGATAGCTTCTCGCCAGGCCGCGGTCGATTGCTGCGACAGGGCGGCGTTGTCCACTAACAGCAACTGATTGCGGCCCAGGGCCTCGTTATAGGCGCAGGCGGACAGGGCCGAGGCCGCGACGGCGGCGGCCAGGACAAGGGCGGAACGGCGGGGCAGGATCACGGCGGCGGCCTCTTCGAGCAGGACGAAACAGCAAGGCAAATGGTCGCGCTGCGCCTGGGGTTCCACAGTCAATCGATCGGCGTCGCACCCAGCAGCGTCCGGCACGCCTCCGCCTCGGCCGCCAGGGCCTTGCGCTTGGCCTCTCCGAACTTCTCCAGCGTGCGGTAGGGCATGGCCAGCCGCACATTGTCCCGCAGCCGGCCGCGATTGCGCTCCAGAAAGCCCCAGTACAGCCGATTGAACGGACAGGCCGCGTCGCCGCTCTTGCTCTTCACGTCATAGCGACACGCCCCGCAATAATCGCTCATCCGGTCGATATAGGCCCCCGACGCCGCATAGGGTTTGGACCCCACGATGCCGCCGTCGGCGAACAGGGCCATGCCGCGCGTATTGGGCATCTCGACCCATTCATAGGCGTCGGCATAGACGCACATGTACCAGTCATCGACCTGATCGGGATGCACGCCCAGCAGCAAGGCCAGATTGCCTGTCACCATCAGCCGCTGGATATGGTGAGCGTAGGCGTTGTCGCGCGTGGTCTTCACCACGTCGGCGACACAGGCCAAGTCGGTCTCGCCGGACCAGTAGAACCAGGGCAGCTTGCGGTCCGCATCCAGGAAGTTGCGCGCCCGATACTCCGGCGCCTTCAGCCAGTAGATGCCGCGCACGAACTCGCGCCATCCCAGGATTTGCCGGATGAAGCCTTCGACCGCATTCAGCGGCGCCTTGCCCGCCCGATAGACCGCCTCGGCGCGTTTGCAGACATCCAGCGGGTCCAGCAGGCCCAGGTTGATCGACGTCGAGATAAGCCCGTGCCACATCCACGGCTGACCCTCCGCCATCGCATCCTGCCAGTCCCCGAACGACGGCAGGACGTCCTTCAGGAAGTGCTTCAGCGAAGCTTCCGCCTCCTGCGCCGTCGTGGCCCAGCCGAACCCGTCCAGCGATCCGAAATGGTCGCCGAACAGCCGCTCGACATCCGCCATCGCCTCGCGCGCCACGGCGTTGGGCGGGATGCGCAGGCGATCGGGCGGCGTCACGCCCTTGGCCAGCTTCTTGCGGTTCTCGGCGTCATAGTTCCAGCGCCCGCCCTCCGGCTGATCGCCGTCCATCAGTATGCCCGTCGCGCGGCGCATCTCGCGATAGAAGAACTCCATGCGCAGCTGCGACTTGCCCGAGGCCCAGCGACGAAAACGGTCGTGGCTGCTGATGAAGCGGCGATCCTCGCGAATCTCGACCGGCAGCCCCGCCCCTTGCGCAAAGGCGGCCAGATGCTCGGCCAGCCGCCACTCGCCGCATTCGGTCATCACCACCGCCTCATGGGCGCCGTCGTCCAACGCCCGGGCCAGTTCGCCGGTGATCGAGCCGCTGTTGTCAGCATCGTCGATCCGCACATAGCGCACATTGACGCCCCGCCCCTTCAGCCGCTCGGCGTGATTGCGCATGGCGGCGAAGACTAGGGCCAGCTTCTGCTTGTGATGCCGGACATAGGTCGCCTCGACGCGAACCTCGGCCATCAGAACCGTATCGACGTCCGGGTTCAGATCCTTCAGCGCCGACAGGTCGTCCGACAGCTGATCGCCCAGCACCAGCCTAAGCACGGACATGCGTTATTTCCATCACCGGGACCATTTGCGAGCGAGAGACTGAAGTCGAGGACGCAGGCGCAGAAACACCCGGTACCCTCCCTCCAACGCCGCAAGGACCCAGGGGATGCGTGCGGCCAGGCCCAGTGGGCGCAACAGCGGAATAGCCCGCCACATCGCCGCGAACGCCGCCGCGCCCGACAGCAGCCTTCCGTTTTCCGTCGCATGGAATCGCGCCAACAGCGCCTCGCGATCCAGCGGGCACGTCGTTTGACCGTCCGACACATCGACGAAGCGGATCGCGCCGCGTCGATCAAGCCGCCGCATCAGGGCGATCTCGCGTCGGCACAGGGGACAGCCGCCATCGTACCAGACAAGCAAGGGGGTCATGACGGTCCAAGGCTCTCGGCGACGGCGAACGGGCTCGCCATCCTATACGGCCGTCCTCTACAGTCTGGATCGCAACCCGCCTCGACAGGTGTCCGATGACGATTGAATCCACCGGCCGACATCGCTTGCCGCCGGTCGCCCGCATCCTGGGTTTCGCCGGTCTGTTGCCCCAGGCGGCGGCGGTCGCCGTCCTTCTTGCGGGCGACGCGGACCAGAAAACCGCCGCCCTCGGCCTGGCCTATGCCTACGCCGCCCTGATCTTCAGCTTCCTGGGCGGCGTCTGGTGGGGACTGGCGGCCGCGACGGGCCTGAAGGCGCCCAATTGGGTCTGGATCGCCTCTGTAGCGCCCTCGCTTCTCGCGCTGGTGACCAGCGTCGTTTGGGCGGCGGGTTCCGACCCCGCCGCGTCGCTGGTCGTGCTGGGCGTCTTCATCGCCGCCAGCGTTCTGGTCGATCTGAAGCTGAAGGCGGCGGGACTGACGCCCGAGGGCTGGCTGGCGCTGCGGGCGCCGCTGTCGATCGGCCTTGGCGTGCTGACGCTCGCCGCTGGACTGATCTGACGACATCTCAGGCAGCGGGCAAAAAATCGGGGCCTGCCGCAACCGACAGGCCCCTGATTTTATTCGTCTCGACTTGGAGCGGGCGAAGAGATTCGAACTCTCGACCCCAACCTTGGCAATGTTGGGGATCAGCATTTCCGGGCTTTTCAGGACGTTCCAAAAAACAGCTTTTCATATTGTTTTACATAGGTTTTCTTGTTTATCCGGTTACGGAGCGTTTCGCACGGTTTCACTTGAGTTGGTAGCGGAGTGGTAGCGGTGGCTCGGAAATGAGCGTATATTTCTATCGCCATGACGAAGCAAAAACTAACCAAGCGAGTGGTTGAGAGCGCGCCCGTTCCGGAGATCGGCGAGGGTCGAATCTGGGACAGCGAGATCGCAGGCTTCTGTCTTCGAATCTATCCTGGGACCGAAACCCGACAGGGCCATGCCGCCAAGCCTGTCCGAAGGATGTTCGCCATCAAGTATCGGGTCCGCGGGATCCAGCGCTGGCTGACGCTCGGCGAGCATGGGGATGGGCCGGACAAGCTCACGGCGGATCGGGCTCGCAAGGAGGCGGCGTCGGTGGTGGTCGATGCGCGGCGCGGCATCGATCCCGGCGAAGCACGCAGGCGCATCGAGGGTCTCACCATCAAAGGCTTGGTCGAGTTGTATCTGGAGAAAGGGCCGGACGACAAACCGACCAAACGGGACTCGTCATGGGCCATGGACCGGACGAACCTCGAGCGCCACGTCGTTCCCCTGCTCGGCAAGATGGCGCTTGATACGGTCACCCGCGACCACATCACCGGGATGATCCGATCGATCACGGCCGGGAAGACCGCCAAGGATGTGAAGACCAAACTTCGTGGTCGATCCATCGTCAAGGGCGGGGCGGGTATCGCGGACCGGACCTATTCCACCCTGCGCGCGACCTTCAACTGGGCGATCGACAAGGGGCATTTCGCCGGCCCGAACCCGTGCGCGAAGGTCGAACGAAAGCTCCGACCGGCGGTCGAACGCTTCCTGTCCGAGTCCCAGGCTCAGGGTTTGATCGCCGCACTCGACGCCCTGGAGGCGGATGCGACGATCTCCGAACGGCAGGGCGCGGTCTATCGGCTTCTGCTTCTGACAGGCGCGCGCCGCAACGAGATCGCGGGCCTGCGGTGGACGGAGGTCGACTTTGACCGGCGCCGGCTCGTGCTACCGCCGAGCCGCACCAAGGCGGGCGGTCGCACGGGGGATCGTCGGATCTCGCTCAACGACATGGCCTTCGGAATCCTGCAGCGTCTCTACAAGACCCGCGGTCGAAGCCAGTTTGTCTTTCCGGCCACCAAGGGCGACAACGGATATGCGACCTCCGAGTCCAAGATCTGGCGCGACAAGGTGCTCCCGAAAGCCAAGCTGGAAGGCGTCCGCATCCACGACCTGCGCCACAGTTTCGCAAGCTTCGCCCTGGCGGACGGGGCCAGTCTCCCGATGATCGGCAAGGCGCTGGGACACGCCAACAGTCGCGCCACGGAACGGTATGCCCATCTGAGCGACGATCCGGTTCGGGCGCTTGCAGAGCGGATTGGTGAGCGATTCAGTCCCAAGACCTGAAGGAAACATTGGACGACTGGCTTCGCCAACCCGACAAGTGGCGAAGTGGAAAGCATCCGGTCGTGCCCCTCAACCGGCGCAGCAAGAGAGTTTGCTGACGTCCTTGTTGAACGTCAGCGCGGCCAGCTTCAGGCCCTCGACTGTCGTGAGGTAGGGGAAGATCGTGTCGCCCAACTGCTCCACTGTCATTCCGCACTTGATGGCCACCGCCGCCGTCTGGATGCTGTCCGCCCCTTCAGGCGCCAGAATGTGCGCGCCGAGGAGTCGCCGCGTGCCGCGATCCGCCACCAGCTTGATGAGCCCACGCGTGTCCCTGGCCGCGAGCGCGCGAGGAACGTGATGAAGGGTGATCATCGAGGTCTGCACATCGTGACCGGCCGCGCGGGCTGCGGCTTCCGTCAGTCCCACCGTCGCAACCTGCGGATCCGTGAAGACGACCGCCGGCATGGCGCGATTGTCGTAGACTTGGGTGTCGCCGTTCAGGGCGTTCCGGGCAGCCAGTCGCGCGCCGTAGGCGGCCATATAGACGAACTGATCCGTGCCGGTGACATCGCCTGCGGCATAGACGCCCGCGCGCGTCGTGCGCATCCGGTCGTCGATGAAGATGCCTCCCGTTGGCGAGATCTGGATCCCCATCTCGGAAAGCCCCAGCCCATCGGAGTTGGGAACCCGGCCCGTTGTGATCAGAACGCGCTCCGCGGTTATCGTTTCTTTGCCACCGGCTTGCGTCAGCCTGAGTGAGCCCCCCTCGTCGGACGCGTCGATAGACCCGTAGACTGCCCCCGCTACGACCGTGACGCCTTCGTCCACGAGATAGCGCTGCAGCGCCTCACTGATTTCGGGTTCCCCCTCAGGCAGTAGCCGGGAGCGGCAGGCGATGGTGACGTGGACGCCCGCCCGGCTGAACATCTGGGCCAGTTCCACCCCGATATAGCCGCCGCCGATCACCAGCATCGATCGGGGCAGGGCCTCCAGTTCGAGCGCGGTCGTGCTGGTCAGATAAGGCACGGATTCGATGCCGGGGATCGCTGGAACCCCCGGACGTGAACCGGTCGCGATGATCACCTTGTCCGCAGTCAGCCGGACGCCGCCGACCTCCACGCCGCCCTCGACGAGTCTCGCCGCGCCTTCGTGGTAGGTGATGGCGTCATAACCCTGCAGCACGTCCTCGTACTTTGCCTGGCGAAGGTCGTCGACCAGTCTGTCCTTCTGGCGAACCGTCCCCGACCAGTCAGCGATGGCAGCCGACGCCCGGACGCCGTCGAAGCGGCTCGCGGCCCGGGCCTGGTGCAGGGGTTCGACGGCGCGGATCAGAGCCTTGGACGGCACGCAACCGACGTTGACGCAAGTGCCGCCTATCGTTCCGTCTCCGACGAGCGCGACCCGAGCGCCCTGTTCCGCCGCCGTGATGGCGGCCGAGAACCCGGCCGACCCCGCCCCGACCACGACGAGATCGTAAGTCTTGGCGATATCCCGTGAGGGCGTGCAACAATCACTCATACGGTCCGGATCCTTCTAAATAGACTCTGCCGCGAACAAGGCGACGTCAAACCCGACGTTGCCCGGCTTGCGTCGGATAGCGGCGAGAGCTGGATGTCATCACGAGCGTCTGCTGACGCGGAGACTGGCCGCGCGAAAGTTGGTCGAATATCGGCCTCGAGGCGTCACAACCGGACGCCGGCAGCCTCTATCGGCGCGCCTGAACACGGGCAGGATAGCCGGCCCTGGTCGACGCGAGCGCCAAGGCGGCCGGCGTCACCCGAGCGTCATCGTAGGTCACCACCGCCACGGCCTGTCCAGTCCCGTCCGAGGTCACGGTGACGGTCACCGCTTCAACGCCGGGCAGGCGCGAGATGGTGCGACGGACGATGGGCGCGCACGTCACGCAGGACACATTGCTGACGTCGAGCCTCACCGTGCGTTCGGCGGCTTGGGCGGCATCGGCGGTCATGAGAGCCGCCGCGAAAACGAGGGCGGTGCGGATTGAAAGGCTCATGATCGAAGTCTCCGGGAAATAATCAGGCGCCGATCAGCAGCGGCGCGACATAGGGGAATGCAAGAGCGAGGGCGACAAGCAGGGTCGCCGTCCAGAGCGCGATCTTGACGAGGCGGGTCGAGGCTGGCCGGGTGCAGTTCACGTCTTCGTCGCAGGAGGCCTGCGGCTGACGGTAGACCCGGTAGAAGCCGAGGCTCACCAAGACCACGGCGGCGGCCACGAAATAAAGATGGTAGGGGGCCAGCGCCGTGACATTGCCGATCCACGCCCCGCTGATCCCGAGCGCGAACAAGGCCAAGGGCAATACGCAGCAGGAGGTCGCGCCGATCGCGGCGGCAAGTCCTCCGACAGCAAGCCACCCGCGAGCGTTGGGTTTGTCGGTAAGCGCCGGATGTCCGCCGAGTTCTTGCTTGCCGTCTGCCATTGACACTCCTCACGCCTTCACGGGTCGATACACACAAGGTAGGGTCTGTAGTCACTACAGATACAAGGGGTAAAACGCTTCATGGACAAATCGGCCCTGCGGGATACGGCCCCACAGCTTCCTATCGGCGAGTTGTCCCGGCGGACCGGGGTCAACATCGAAACCGTGCGCTATTACGAGAAGATCGGCCTGATGCCCGCGCCTGCTCGCAGCGAGGGTGGGCATCGCCTCTATGGCCGCGGCCATCTGCTCCGGCTGAATTTCGTGCGCCGGGCGCGGGAGCTTGGGTTCACGCTGAATGAAATAAGGGATTTGCTTGAACTGGCCGAGCAGCGCGATCTTCCGTGCGCGGAGGCACGCGTGGTCGCCGCCGCCCATCTGGGCGATGTCCGTTCAAAGCTGGCTGCCCTGAGGAAGATGGAAAAGGTGCTGGTCGATATGGTCGCTCGCTGCGCCGACGGGGCCACGCCGGATTGCCCGATCCTGGAGGCCCTGTTTGATTCCGAGGCCGCAACCCGGCCGGCGCCGTAACTAGGCCCCTGCCCGCCCGCAGCTTTCAGGTTCGGACCTTTGTATCCCGCCTCATCCAGGGTTCTGGCGGCTGATCTCTGGCGCTGTTCCATGACGGCGAGCCTCGCCTCGCCACGTCACGCAATCGACTCGGCGGATTTTGCAAAGACGAGAACGCTCTTGTATCTGTAGGGACTACAGACCCTACTCGGTTGTCCGAGAGGATCGACACCAGCGCGCTCAACACTTGCTGGGCTCAGATCGCCATATTCCAGCTCACCGAGGAAAAGCATGCCGGACCAAGAACCCATCACCCGCGCGGCTGACAAAGCGGGCGTAGTCGGCGCGATTGTTGCGGCTATGGGCTGCGCGGCGTGCTTTCCGGCACTCGGCAGCTTGGCCGCGGCTTTGGGTCTAGGGTTCTTGAGTCAGTATGAAGGGGTCTTCATCCGCTACCTGCTCCCTCTGTTCGCGGTCATCGCGTTGACGGCCAACGTAGCCGGCGGGATGCGTCATCGGCGATGGTCAAGAATGATCCTCGGCATGGTCGGACCTCTGCTGGTATTGGCGGCCGCCTTGCTGATGGCGAGCTTTGGCTGGCCGACGGCCTGGCTCCTTTACCCAGGTCTCGCATTGATGATCGCCGTGTCGATCGGGGATCTGGTGTCCCCGCCGAAAAGGAGTTTCGGCGGCGTGGCTTGACTTCCCTCTCCCCCGGTAAGACGAGCAGATGGCCTCTGGTCGCAGGATCACACCGCTGCCACCTCATCGTTTGCCACAACAAGATCGGTGGCCGAGGAGATTCAGCGCGCTGAGCCATCCCCGTGAATCTGCAGGATTTACAGACCCTATCTCCGTTCCGACGCGATGCGGCCGACATGGTTACGCGAGCTTAGACCCGGAGAATGGTGTGAGTGATCAAACCCTAGCAGTTTCCGTGGCGTTCTTTTTCCAAGGCTCCTGCCGAACCGAAGGCCACGTCGCTTGGCACGTGTTGGCTATTTGTCGGCCGACTGCGCTGGCATCTGAGCGACGATCCGGTTCGAGCGCCTGCAGAGCGGATTGGTGAGCGTTTCAGTCCCAAGACCTAAGCTCGGGGCGACGCGCCGGTATCAATCCCGCACCAGAGTTTGACTTTGAGCGCACTAAGACACTGATGGTGTTCCAATATGCCGAATGGCAAACCAATATGTTTGACAATCTTCATATTAGGACACTATAAGTGTTCAAATGCTAGGAAAGCTAAACAAGCTCGAACGTATCCTCCCGGAAGGCCTTCTGGTCGATTCCGGCTGGATGAACGAGAACGGCTATCCCAATTCTCTCCGTGCCAAATACGTCGCTTCGGGGCGACTGGAACGGACTGCGCGCCGGGTCTACCGCCGTCCGCGCGGAACCCTCGACTGGCCGACAGCCGTTCTCTCGCTCCAGGCCCTCCTCGACTATTCCATTGTGATCGGAGGCCGCACCGCGCTCGAGTTGCAGGGCTATGCCCACTACCTTCCTGCCGCCCGCAAGGAAGTTCATCTCTATGGCGACGAGACCCCGCCGACCTGGCTCGCCGACCTGCCGCTGGACGTAGAGTTCAAATATCACCCGTCCCAAAGGCTCTTCCGGAACGCCCGATACTTCGAGGTCGCCCGGCTCCGCGAGGACTCCAGCGAAACCGGCCTCCTGGCGGACTGGGCCCGCGCCGCAGTGGTGGACACCCCCCTGGGCCACTGGCAATGGCCCTTGCGCCAATCGACGCCCGAGCGCGCCATCCTCGAACTTCTGGACGAATTGCCGGATCATGAGAGCTTCGACCAGGCGGACCAGTTGATGGGCGCCCTGGCCACCCTCAGCCCGCGACGGCTCCAGCGTCTGCTCGAGGATTGCATGAGCGTGAAGGTCAAACGCCTGTTCTTCTATTTCGCCGACCGGCACGGTCACGCCTGGCTCAAAGCCCTCGACCGCAGCACGATCGATCTGGGCAGCGGCAACCGTGTGCTCGTCAGGAGCGGCCGCCTCGACCCGACCTACAGGATCACCGTGCCGAGGTCGCTCGATGCCGGTCAGTGACGTCTACGCCCGCCAAGTCCGCCTTCTCGTCCGCACCCTTCCGCTCGTGTTCCAGGAACCCTGCTTCGCCCTGAAGGGCGGCACCGCGATCAATCTGTTCGTTCGCGATCTGCCGCGTCTGTCGGTGGACATCGACCTGACCTATCTCCCCGTCGAGGATCGTAATGCGTCTCTCGCCGCGATCGATGCGGCCCTGAGGCGGATCGCCGACGAGGTCGAACAAGCCCTGCCGGGATCTGTCGTCGTCCGCGGCAAGGGCGGAGCCCAGCCTGTGATCGACAAGCTGCTTGTTCGGGCCGACGGGGCGGTGATCAAGGTGGAGGTGACGCCGGTCCTGCGCGGCGTGGTGTTCGAGCCCGAAGTCCGTCCGGTTTCAGCAGCGGTGGAAGAGCGCTTCGGCTATGCGGAGGCACGGATGGTCTCCCATGCCGATCTCTATGCCGGCAAGATCATGGCCGCGCTGGACCGCCAACATCCTCGCGATCTGTTCGACGTCCGCGATCTGCTGGCCAATGAGGGGATCACGCCGGCACTGCGACAGGCCTTCGTGATCTATCTGGCCAGCCACCACCGGCCCATGGCCGAGGTGCTCCGCGCCAATCCCAAGAATCTGGCCCAGGAGTTCGAACGCGGCTTCGATGGGATGACCGAAGACCCGGTGGACCTCCAGGACCTCATCGCTGCGCGCACAGCCCTGATCACCGCCATCGTCGATGACATGCCCGAGGCCCACCGCGCCTTCCTGATCGGGTTCAAGGCCGGCGCGCCTGACTGGGACCTCATCGGCCTGCCCGACGCCGCCGACCTCCCCGCCGTGCGCTGGAAGCAGTTGAACCTCGACCGCCTGGAGCCCGACCGACGCGCGGGCATGGTCGAACGGCTTCGACAGACTTGGCCGCAATCAGTCTGACAATACCACCAGACCGCAACATGCTCACTGACTCCGAGGTTCGGACGCTATGAGCAACTGACGCAAACGGTCGTTTCGGTGTCTGCCCGAGCGGTCTAGATGGAAATTTCCGGAACGCCAGCCTGCCCTAGGAGCGCGTAGAGTTCGGCTACCTTTGATCGTTGGCCACGTTGCTGGCAGAACGCAAAGATGGCCCGCTGCTTCGCTCGGGAGAGGGCGACGAAAAACGCGGCGAGGCCCTCTTTGTCGCCGGGTTTGTGCGCCCACCAAGCTTGGTCGTCGAGACCCATGAAGACGATCGTGTCGTACTCAAGCCCCTTGCTCTTATGCACGGTCATCAGAGGTATCTGATCGAGACCTTCGAAGGCATCCAAGCACTCGGACCAGGTCGATACCCCGGTCGCCGATGCCATCAGGTGCTGCAGGACCCCTTCAACGACGATCTCGAGAAGACTGCCTGCTCCATATTCAACATAGGTTCTTTGAACGGCCGCGGGATCGAGGAAGGTCAACACGGCCTCTGCGATGTTAACCGCCGCCTCCGCCGAGGGCGCGGTTTCAGTCATGTCTTTCCTAAGCCCGGCCAGAAAACGGGACAGAGCGGCTTCAGCCCGGGCGTCCGCAGCATCGTCGCCGGGCGGGATCGCTCTCAGCGCCGAGACAGCGGCGGATAGATACTGCCAGGCCGCAGGCGAACGCTGGACAGATCCGAGCCTCAGCGCAGCGACGACGAGCCGGCAGAGGCTGTCTGACAGCAGGTCCTGAAGCGGGACTTTGCCGACCAGCGCGCTTTCGTTGCGAATGCGCAAGCCGCTCGCGGCCATCGGCGCGCGGAGTTCGGTGTCCACCGCCTCCGCCTTCTGCTTGACGAGGATCGCATAGTCGCGTGTGCATCTTCTCCACGCTGTCGAGCGGCGTCTTGCCGTCGTGCGAGAAGATGATGGCCGCCTTCATGACAAAATGGGGCGTGTCCGTCATGACGGGCTTGGCGATGAAGCCGAGGTGCCAATAGACGCCCCGCTTCTCACTCCGGCCCACCATGGCCTTGCGCCTGCGTTTGCCGGTGTGATCGACAAAATAGGCGGTGTCCTTTTCGATCAGGTCCTTGGTGAAGAACCATGCGACCGAGTTGTCGGCCATCTCGAACGCGGACAATCCCTTGGCCTGCATGGCGTTGTTCCAGGATTGCCGCAGGAGATTGACGACCATGCGCCGGGCGTCCGCGCGTTTGACGCCGGGCATCGCCGCCGGCATCCCGGCCAACATGTCTTCCCGCGTCAAGGTGTAGCGACGCTCGATGACCTGTTCCGGCAGCGCGAGCTTCAGGTCCACTTCTGTTCCGAACGTCCCCACCAGCCTGAAGTATTTGAACCAGGGGAGACGGGTCCCGGACATGACGCTCGAGACCGCCGTCTCGGCGACGCCGAGCGAGAAGAGGGACACTTGGGGAGGCAGCGCGGCAATTGGGAGCCAGTTCGAGTAGAGCTGCTCGGGCTCGATCCGAGGCATCTGATCGGCGTCGGACCGCCGGAGGCACCAGGCTGCGACGTCAGCCGGAGCGATTGCGCCCTTCGGCACGCCGTCACGCTCAAGGACCTGAAAAACTCTCGCCAGGGCGGGCGCCCACCCGGCCTTGAAGTCGATGACGTTCTTGCGGGCGATATTGGCGTTGAAGTCCGAAAAGGGGACATCGTCGACCCTGACCGGCAAGAGGAATTGGCGATCTTGTCGCTGCGCTCCACCGTGACGGCGAGGTGGATTTCGTCTTTCACGCCCTCCTTGTTCAAGGCGGCGGCAGAAACGACGAGGATGAATTTCGCCGTGTGATGGCGAATGGCGTCTTCGATGTCGTCCCAGAACAGCTCCCCGCCGATCAGCTTGGTGACATCCGACCAGACTTCATAGCCGGCGCTGGCGAGTTGAACGCCGAGCCATCGGACGAAATCGTTCTCCTCCGGATTGGCATGGCTAATGAAGACGAGGCGTCGGCCGGGTCCGGCGGGCGTTTGAGGCGATGGCGAGGTTACAGATGATGGAATCACACAGGAACCATAGCGTGATTTCCAAAAATCTTCCTGTTTTGTTCCGCCGCGCTGTTTGTTGATCCGTCGCACGCTTCGCCGTCGCGATCTCGCTAGAGGTTGTAGACGGCCTTGAGCCGCGCGACGAGTCGCACCGCGTCAGGCGGCGTGAGTTTCAGCGCCTTCGGATCAAAGGTTTTGTCCGCCTCGACCGCTTCGACAAAGGCCCGCAGATCGGCGGCGATCCCGTCCGGGAGCGCCAGGGTCATCGTCGGCCCCAACAGCTGAAGGAGCTTGAACACATCGTTGCGATGCTTGGTGACATTTCGGCTATCGACCTGCTGGCCGTCCGCCCGGTCGCGCGCCAGGTTGTTGTAGGCGAACGCCTTGAAGGGAATGAGGGTCTGGATGTCGATGACAGGGACGCCGTCCATCTCTGTCGTTCCGTCCTTGAGCAAGGCGTAATAGGCGTCGTCGAGCAGCATGGCCGACAGGCTCTCGACCGTCCCGTCCAGCGGTATGGGCGTGAGGCGCGCGCCCTTCGGCCGGTGATGACATCGGGCAGTCGCGAGAACAGCTCGATCATCGCCGGATAGGTCTTGTCGGAAGGATGGGTAAACCGGAAGAAATCCCTCGCGCCATCGCTGCGTTCACGGGTCTGATAGCCGCCAGCATCGATGAAAGCCCAGAAGGCTTGGACGAACTCCGGCTTCAGAGCTTCGAGACAGAGGACCAGATCGAGATCCTTTGTGGCCCGGAACGGCAATCCGGCGCCCGTCATGTGAATCTCGGCCGCCGCGCCGCCGATCAATGTGTACTGGTCCTCGAAACCCGCGAAGGCCGCCTTGAACACATCAATGCCTACGACCATCCGAAGGGCTCCATGAGGGTATCGACGGCCTGATCGAGGCGTTCGTCATGACGATCCTCCAGGCTCAGATACAGGGAGAGGCGATCCACGACTGGTCCGTGATGGCAAAGCAGACGGGGATCGTAAGACCAGGTTTCGATGCGGATGGCTTCCGGGTCACGATCGTCGGCCGGCTGAAGGTCGTGTTGGTAGACCAGCCCCTTCCACTGACGTGCGGAGACCGCCCGGGTTTCATGAACGGGAGGACCGAGGAGGGTGTAATCCGACAAAGCGGATTCCCCGGCCAGCGGCAACGCACGGACCTCGGGAAACGGCCTGACCAGGCGACGGGCGCGGACGGGCGACTGAAGCAAATCACGGACTGCCCGCCAGAGGTCGTCGCCCTCCTGCTTGAAAGCGATGCGACGCTCCCGGCCGCGAACATCGATGCTGAGAATGCCGTGCCGCTGCAGTTCATCAACCACCCGCCCGGTGCTCATGGCGGAATATTGAAACCGCTCGGCCAGGGACTTGGGCGTCTGGCCATCGAGGTCCTCACGAAGCAACGAGGCCAGGACCACGACCTGGGCGGCCGGCGTCAACTGCTCCACGGCCGGCCGGACCTCTGACCGGAAATACTCGCGCAGATCGGCGCCGAGCTCGGGCAGGAACAGCTGATTGCCGGGGACGATGAAGTTGACGCCCTGCTGGATAAGACGCTGGCGATTGGCCGAGCTCAGGGCGTCGGTCAGGAAGACAACCACGAACACGTCCCATGTCGAGCGGGCGGTCTCGATATGTTTGGCGATCGTCGCCGGCGTTTCCGCGTCCTGGCCGGGCGTGGCGAGAATGAGCAGCTTTCGTCCGAACAGGCTCGTTTCGGCGAGACTATAGCGATCCGTCAGGAAGAACGGCAGGAGACCAACGTCGGCGTCTTCGAACGTCAATCGGATGTCGAACAGCTGCGTGACGTAGGCCGCCGCATCGTCGAAAAGACGGCCCAGGGTTCCAAAGGATGTCGCGTTCGATAACATTGGATTGGACGATAACATTGGCAATGTTACTATTCAATCTAATGTTATTATTGTTGTCGTGGGTGCGCTTTCGCCGACAGGCCCACACCCGCGAAACGCCGGTATCAAGCTCGCTTCCATTGGAAGAGGTCCGCATCGCGTTCAAGGTCTTCACGCCTGAGCCGGCGCCCCCCAGGAGCAGCCAGACCAGTCGGTCCGGGAGTTGATCTTCAGAGAAGCCAGGCGCCCCGGCGAGCGGCGTCAGTTCGATCAGCGCCTCCTCCTGGCCCATCCTGAACTCATCCCCGCCGAGACGGTGGCGCTTACCTGCAGGCATTTTTGGGGTGACTGGAAGCACATCCACCCACTAGGCACTAGGCCTCGTACGCCTTGGCGTCGATTGACCAGAGTACCTTGGGTGCGGTGCGCGCTAAGCTTCCTGGTGCGACATCTAGTTGGCAAGTCCTCGGCGACATTGGGCGTGTGTCATTGTCATCGGGGTAGGGCCTGGGGTTTTGGCGCTTCCCGCCTGGGCGGCGTTGCTGCTCATGCCCCCAAGCATCGTTTCACACTGGAGCCGTTGCTCCGCCGTCAGCGGTTGGGCCGTCGCGCACCCGGCAACAAGAGCCGCCAGCGCCAGCGCGCCGAGAAATCCTGCGGATTTGGTCATCTGTTCGTACCTGTCAAAGACAATCTTCGCCTGACCTTGAAGGGCCTGGGCCCGCTCCGCCTTGATTCAAATCAACCCTGCCATGCCCAACCCTGCCAGGGTTTCGTTCTGGCTCCTGGCAGGGTGTCGCGGGCCCGCTGTTCGCTGCGCGCTCCGTATGACCAAATCGGGAACTTGGGTTCCGATGGGCTTCCGGCGTGCGAAAGGCGGGCGATCACCTCCAGAACCACCGGACGATTCGCCTTCCCCCGCGCGCCGGGGCCAGACGCCCTTCGGCGCCGCCGCAAATGGACGATTCGCATCGCCCTTGTCGCCGCGCTGGAGCAGTTCGCGGCTGGACCGGCGCTCACGCGGCAGCCCGCCGAAGATCACACAGACTCGAAGCAGCTTGCGGCCTATTCTCTCACCAGAAAACTGGCGTGCTCAAGATGGCGGTCGTGACGGCTGCCGACGACACCACGAACCCGCGTGAAGCGGCCTGGCTCAAACACAGCCATTAGCGCCGACGCGAGCCCGCTCGCCGGCATTGGACGAAGGCCCGATATGACCCTCAAGATTCGTCAGGACGAGCTTTCCCAAGGCCTGCTCGGCGCGCCGTACGCCGACCTCACCCCGGTCCAGAGAAGCGTCGTTGATCTGATGGTCAGCGAAGCGCCGTCGGGCGTCAGCCCGGTTCTGGAGACCGACGACCGGACGTTTTGGGAACGGCTGGCCGACACCGTCGCCGACGTGGGGGGATCATGGACCTTCATCGGCGTGTTCAGCTGCGTCCTGATCGGCTGGGCCGTTCTCAACCTGGGGCTTGCGCGCTTCTCGTCCGCCTTCGATCCCTACCCCTTCATCTTCCTCAACCTTATGCTCTCGGCGGTCGCGGCGCTTCAGGCCCCGGTGATCATGATGAGCCAGAAGCGTCAGGCGGTCCGCGACCGTCTTGCGGCCGAGCACGACTACACGGTCAATCTGCGGGCCGAGCTGGAGATCATGCGGCTGCACGACCGCCTTGAACTCAGCCAAAACCAGATGGCTCGCATCGAGGCGGCCCTCGCTGCCTTGGCCAAGCCCTGAGGCCAACGTGGTCAGAGCGGGGCCATGCTTCCCGAGCGGACAAACCGGGAATGCCATGACAAGGCCTCGTCAAGCAGCATCGGCGTCTGCAGCCCGTAAGACCCCTTCAGGGCGCGCTGGTAGTAGTCCTCCAGCGCCGGGCGGAAGCTCGGATGGGCGCAGGTGTCGATGACGACGCGCGCCCGCTGTTTGGGCGACAGGCCGCGAAGATCGGCCAGGCCCTGTTCAGTGACGATCACCTGGACGTCCTGATTGATGTGATCGACGTGGGAGACGGCGGGCACCAGGGTGGAGATCTTGCCGCCCTTGGCCGTCGAAGCGCTCATGAAGATCGAGATGTAGGCGTTGCGGGCGAAATCCCCCGAGCCGCCGATGCCGTTCTGGATCCGCGAGCCCATGATGTGCGTCGAGTTGACGTTGCCGTAGATGTCGGCCTCGATCATGCCGTTCATGGCGATACAGCCCAGGCGCCGGATCACCTCGGGGTGGTTGCTGATCTCCTGCGGCCTGAGGATGATGCGGTCGCGGTAGTCGCCCATGCTCCGGTTGACCCGCTCGGTCAGTTCCGGGCTGAGGCTGAGGGCGGTTGAGGAGGCGACCCGCAGCTTGCCGCTGTCCATCAGCGCCATCATGCCGTCCTGGATGACCTCGGTATAGGCGCTCAGGTCCTCGAAGGGCGCGTCGATCAGGCCGGTCAGGACGGCGTTGGCTGTATTGCCGACGCCCGATTGCAGCGGCAGCAGCGACGGCGGCAGACGTCCTTTCGACACCTCGTGCTCGAGGAACTCCAGCAGGTGTCCGGCGATGGCCAGGTCATCCGGCCCGGGCGCGGTGAAGCCGGCGTTGCGGTCGGGTTGGTCGGTCTCGACGATGGCCACGATCTTGTCCGGGTCGCAGCGGAAGCACGGCTCGCCGATGCGATCGCCGGCGCGGATCAGGGGAATGGGCACCCGGTTCGGCGGTAGCGCCGTGCCGTAGTAGATATCGTGCATGCCCAGAAGCTCCGGGTTCTGCCACCGGTTCACCTCCAGGATCACCTGGCTGGCACGGTCAAGCCAGGTCTTGTTGTTGCCGACCGAGGACGCAGGGATCAGCGCCCCGTCCTCTCGGATGCCGGTGACCTGGATGATGGCGGTGTCCAGCGGGCCGAGGAAGCCCTGCCAGGCGACAGGCGCGACCTGGCTCAGGTGCATGTCGGAATAGGCCATCTCGCCGCGATTGATCCTGTCGCGACAAGTCGGGTCGCTGTTGTAGGGCAGCCGGAATTCGATGCCGTCGGCCTTGGCCAGGGCACCGTCCAGCTCCGGCCCGGTCGAGGCGCCGGTCCAGATGCGCAGCTTGAAGGGACGCCCCGCCGCGTGCTCGGCCTCGATCCGGGCCGCCAGCGCCAGGGGCACGGCGGTCGGATAGCCTGAGGCGGTGAACCCGCTGAGCCCCACTGTCGTATTCGGCGCGATCAGAATAGCGGCGTCCTCGGCCGACATCACCTTGGCCCGGTGCCTTGCGCTTGCGATGCGGTCATCCGTCATGGAACGATCCTTCCAACGTCTCGAAACCTCCCTGCGCGTAGGTCCACGAGCCTCGCGCCGTCTCCCACGATCGTGATCCTCGATGCGCCGGGATCAATGGCTGAGCAGCAGGCAGACCGGGGACGCGCCTAGCAGCCCATGGGTCACGCCGCCCAGCACCCATTCGCGCATGCGGGCGTGGCCGTAACCGCCGGCGACGATCAGGCCCGCCTGATGCTCGTCGGCGAATTTGAGAATCTGGCTCGACCGTGCGCCGTCATCGCCCTGAAGCACCTGGGCGCTCGCCACGATGTCATGGCGTCCCAGGAAGGCGGCGACATCGTTCGTGCGGGCCGCGGCCTCGTCCATGCCGCCCTCGGCGCAGATCTCGATCACATAGGTCAGGGCCGAGGCTCTCAACATCGGCAGGGCGGAGGCGACCGCGCGCTGGGCCTCGCGGCAGTCCTTCCACGCCACCACCGCCGCCGTTCCCGGAGAAAGGCGGACCGGCGCGGGCGGGACGATCAGAACAGGACGCCCGAGCGCCATCAGGGCGTCGCCCGGGTCGATGGACCGTTGCGGCGCTCGCGCGGGATCGAGACGACCGAGGATCAGCAGGTCGGCGGCGCGGACGGCCTGCCCCACCACATCGGACGGAAAGCCGATCCTCCCGCGCCATTCGCAGCGATCGGCATGGGTTCCGACCGCCTTCCAGAAGGTCGTTTCGGCCTGGGTCACATCGGCCTCGGCCATGTCCCGGAACAGACCGAGCATTTCACCCAACATCGCCCCGCCGGCATAGGGATCGACCTGGGGCGCATCCGGCAGACTGGCCGATATTCCGATCAGGCGCGCGTCGAACCGCTCGGCGAGATCGCAGGCCAAGGCGATGCGCGCCTCGGTCTCGACGCCCTGGTCGACATAGACCATCAGGCTCTCATAGGTCATGGGGTTGGCTCCGGTTTCGGGCCAACTGCGCCCTTCGCCCCGGGCGACGCATTGATCGGGATCAAGGATATCGGCCGATCGCCTTGGCAAGATGCGCGCCTCATCGGATGGAGACATGCGCCATGACCTCGAGTCCCACCGCTCCGTCGCAGGGGCCAGCAGGCGGCCCCTGCGCCCCTTCCTCGATGGTCCCCCGGAGCTTCTACAGATGAGGATCGCCCAAGTCACACCGCTGTACGAAGCCGTGCCACCGAAATTCTATGGCGGTACTGAACGGGTCGTGGCGCATCTGACCGACGCCCTCGTGGACCTCGGCCACGAGGTGACCTTGTTCGCGAGCGCCGACGCAGAGACCCGGGCGCGTCTCGTTCCGGTTCGCGACCAGGCGATCAGGCTCGACCCCTCGCCGTTAAAGTCTGACCTGGCGGCTCATCTGACGATGCTGGCTCAGGTTCTGGACCGGGTCGACGATTTCGACGTGATCCATTTCCATACCGACATGATCCAGTTCCCCATGTTCCGGAACTGGGCGGGCAAGACGCTGACGACATTGCACGGGCGGCTGGACATGAAAGATCTGGCGGGGGTGTATGCGCGGTGGCCCGAGTTCGGCCTCGTCTCCATCTCCGACGACCAGCGTCGCCCTCTGTCGTTCGCCAACTGGCGGGCCACAGTCCATCATGGGATGCCGGCCGAACTCTACAGATATTCCGGCCGGTCGGACGGCTATCTCGCTTTTCTGGGACGCATATCGCCCGAGAAACGGCCAGACCGGGCCATCGAGATCGCCACGAGACTGGGAAAGCGGCTGAAGATCGCGGCCAAGGTGGATGCAGCCGATCGCGTCTACTACGACGAGACGATCAGGCCATTGATCGAGAGCAATCCGCTGATCGAGTTCATCGGCGAGATCGGCGATCACCAGAAGTCGGAGTTCCTGGGCGGCGCTGACGCCCTGCTCTTTCCCATAGATTGGCCCGAGCCGTTTGGCCTGGTCATGATCGAGGCGATGGCGTGCGGCACGCCCGTGGTCGCGTTCCGTTGCGGTTCGACCAGCGAAATCGTCGAGGACGGAATGACGGGCTTTCTGGTCGACACCATGGCCCAGGCCGTCGCGGCCACGCTACAGGCCGCGCAACTCGACCGGCAGGCCATTCGCGCCCAATTCGAGCGGCGTTTCTCCGCCACCGCCATGGCCCTGCGTTACGTGGATGTTTATGATGCGCTCCTGGCCGCCTAGCTGAAACGGACGCATCCTCAGAGATCTGGTGGGAGGGCGGTCAGACGGGCCAGACCTCCATGGCCCTCGGACCGGGCCTGTGGCGACCTGACGTTCGGCTCACGCGTCGACGGTCGTCACCAGCTAACCCGGAACTCACCTCCCGCCGATCTCCGGGGGCGGGTCGCGGTCCGCCTCCGGGCGGCATTTCCCGCCACGCTGGAGTTCGTCCTGTCGCACGACGAAAACCGAGACCTGATCGCATATTTGAATTCGATCCAGTCGCCGACCGGCTCGGGAGGCCAAGACGGCGCCGGCGCCGATCAAGGCGAGCTTAATCCCGGCGCGGGTCAGCTCCCGGCGACCAAATAACGGACGAAGCTTTACGGTTGCAAAAACCTTGGCGAATACAAGGGTTCGTCTATGTCACACCGAACGATTTTTGAATTTTACTCCTCGTCATCTGAGTAATTCAACGCCGAATAGATCGCTACGGGTTGCGGCATTTGATCTGGATCAACGATTTCGTTAGGCGTTCGGGGCTCCGGCGCGCATTTTAGCGAATGATCGCTGCCACGAAGCCCATGCTTGCGCCGCGAACGCTTCCTCACGGATGCGTCGACCGGCCCAAAGTCAACGATTGCGACAGTTGCGGCGCGCGGGCGTTGAGCGTCTGCGGCAGCGTCGCCGATCAGGATCTCAAACGCCTGGGAGACCTGGCTGAAGTCGTCAAGCTGGCAGCCGGGGCGGTTCTGACGCGGGAAGGCGAACCCGCGCCCCATGTCTTCAACATCACGTCGGGATCTCTGAGGGTCTACAAATTGTTGCCCGACGGTCGGCGCCAGATCACGGGCTTTTTGTTCGCCGGCGACTTCCTGGGCCTGGCGATCGGTGAGGTCTATGTGTTCTCCGCCGAGGCGATCGAGCCGACGACCGTCTGCAGGTTCCGCAAAGGACCGTTCCGCGCCCTGGTCGAGAGCAGCTCGCCGTTGGAACATATGCTCCTGCACCGCACGTCTCATGAGCTGGCCGCCGCTCAGAACCAGATGCTTCTGCTGGGGCGCAAGACGGCCATCGAGCGTCTGGCGTCCTTTCTTCTCGACCTGCCCGGGCACGACCCCGCCCGTCCGACGGCCCCTGGCCATGTCCGACTGCCCATGAAACGTGGCGAGATCGCCGACTATCTGGGATTGACGATCGAGACGGTCAGCCGAGTGCTCACCCGCATGAAGGCCAAAGGCATCATCTCGATGCCCTCCCAGAGCGAGCTGATCGTCGAACGTCCGGACTTGCTGCGCGCGCACGCCTGCGGAGAACTCTGACGCCGGACCGTTGAGCCAGATCAAGGCAGCCGGCGGGCCGGGAGGGTAGGCGGGAGACCGCTGACCCGGAGGACCGCATCATGGACGCTGACTCAAATATCGACCGCTACCCGCCGATCAACGGGGCCGCGGTCGAAACCATCGTCGAACTTCTCGATCGTGAACGGCTGATGAGCATCGGAGTCAATCGACCCGACGGCTGGCCCCAAGTGACGACCGTCGGCTATCTGAATGACGGGCTGAACCTGTATTTCGTCAGCGGCCGCGAGAGCCAGAAACTGGCCAATCTCCAGGCCGATGATCGTGTTTCGGTCTCGATCCACTCGCTGGCGGAGCGGGGCGGCGCCGTCGGGGTTTCGATGGCCGCGCACGCGACCGAGGTGACGGACGCCGGCGAAGTCGAACGGCTCAACCAGATGATGTTCAAGCGCTGGCCGATGGTGAGCGTCTACTGCCCGGCGACCAGTTCCGTGGCGATCATCCATGTGAAACCGGAACTGATCTGCGCGATCTCGGCCGTCGATGGCCGAAGCCGAACGGAATGTTTCTCGCTAGGCGAACCTGCGGGACCAGGCGGCCGAGAGCCTGACGCCACCCGCCCGGATGCCATTTGATTTGATCGCCTTCCCGCCGTTCGAAACGCCGGTCGCAGCGCCCCCGTGATCTGGATCAAGGCAGTTGTCAGCCCGCAGGGCTAGCCTGCCTTGACCGGTCGGCCCAAGGCGTGGGCCCGGCCGGCTCCGCGACATTCAACAGGGATCGTTCATGCCGACATCGACCGTGCCCGTGCCCGTGCCCGATATATCGATGTCTCTCGCGCTGTCGCTCATCAACGCCTCGGTCGCCCCCGTGCTTCTGCTGGACGGTGAACTCGAGGTCGTGGCCGCCAGTCAGTCGTTCCTCGAGGATTTCGACATCGACCCGAACGCTATCCCGGGTTGCCGGCTGGCGGATCTGGGCGCCGGCGAATGGAATGTGCCGCAGCTGTGGTCTCTGCTGAGAGCGACCGCCTATGGCAAGGCTGACATCCGTGCCTACGAGATGGATCTGGTGCTCGCCGATCGGCCACCCAAGCATCTGATCTTTCATGCGCGTCGCCTGAGCCCAGGGCCGGATCAGGGCGTGCGGCTCCTGTTGACGATCACGGATGTGACGATCCCCAGGGCGAAGGATCGTCAGAAGGACGAACTCATCCGTCAGAACGCGCTGCTGTATCAGGAGGTGCAGCACAGGGTCGCCAACAGTCTCCAGATCATCGCCAGCGTCCTGATGCAGGGCGTTCGAACGGTCGGATCGGATGAGAGCCGAAGCCATTTGCGAGACGCCCATCAGCGCATCTTGTCCGTCGCGGCCGTGCAACGGCACCTGGCCGGATCCACGACGGGGGACGTCGAACTCCGGGCCTATTTCACCGACCTGTGTCGGAGCATCGGCGACTCGATGATCAGAGACCACAACCAGTTGGCGCTGACCGTATCCGTGGACGACAGCATCGCTTCATCCGGCATGTCCGTAAGCCTGGGTCTGATCGTCACCGAGCTGGTCATCAACGGGCTGAAGCACGCCTTTCCCGACGACCGAAACGGCGACATCGTCGTCGATTACCACGCCCGAGGCGATGGCTGGATCCTCAGCGTGACCGACAACGGCGTCGGCATGCCCAGCGGATCCCAGACGGTCAAGCCAGGTCTGGGCACCGGGATCATTCAGGCTCTTGCTGGTCAGCTGGGCGCTCGCGTCGAGCTCGCCGACGCGCGGCCCGGTACGCGGGTATCCATCATTTGTCTCCCCTAACCACAAACGGCGTCCTGAAAGGACTTGCAGATGGTCAATAGAATTCTCGCTCCGGACGACCGGGCCCTGGCGGAGGAGAAGGTCGCCGAACCCGCCGTCCACCATGTGCCGCGAGGCTTTTCTGATAAATTCGCCCTCGGCTTCACCAAACTGCTGCGCGTCTGCGCCGACACCTTCTTCGCCAAGAAATACGGTCACCGGGCCATCGTGCTGGAAACCGTCGCCGCCGTGCCCGGCATGGTCGGGGCCACGCTGACTCACCTGAGATGCCTGCGACAGATGAAGGACGACGACGGCTGGATCCGCACCCTGATGGAGGAGGCCGAGAACGAGCGGATGCATCTGATGACCTTCATCGCCGTGGCCCAGCCGACATGGTTCGAGCGGCTGGTGATCCAGCTGGCCCAGGCGGTGTTCTACATCGGCTTTTTCGGGCTCTACCTGATCTCGTCGCGCACGGCCCACCGGGTGGTCGGATATTTCGAGGAGGAGGCCGTCATCAGCTACACCCTGTATCTGAAGGAGATCGACGAGGGCCGCTCGCCCAATGTTCCGGCGCCGGACATCGCCATCCATTATTGGAAGCTGCCAGCCGACGCGACGCTGCGCGACGTCGTGCTGATGGTACGGGCCGACGAGGCCCATCACCGGGACGTCAACCACGGCTTCGCCAGCACGCTGAGCGGAACGGCGATCGATCAGCTTCCCGTCGCCCCCTATCCGCCGCACGCCAACGAAATTCGCATGCACGCGTGAAATACTCCGAGGGCTGCGAGTGAGGAGCGACTTGAATGGAGGCCGGCAATCGCCGGCCCCAAGGTCCTGCTCCACACGGGTTGGGCCGCGGACGGAGAGCGGCTGAGCGTCGAGGAATCCGTCCTGACCGGCGAGGCCGCCCCGGTGCTCACTTTCCCGTCAAACGCTGGGGTTCGCGCCGCCGCCACCCGACGCGCTCAGCAAACAGTATTTGACCCCGGCGCAGGCGACCTCGAGGGCATGGCCCGCGGCCGCTGGTGGCGATCGTCGTGTTGAACCGGCGCCCGGTCGGCGGCTCCAGCGGTCAGGCAAGACCCACGGCCTCCGACGGCCTGCGGCCATGCCCGGAGTGTGGTCGTTCGCCGCTCGACGACGTCAGTCTAGGTTGAATAAGAGAGCTGCGTCATCATTCCCGCCGCCATGTGGTAGAGGTGATGGCAGTGGAAAGCCCACTGACCGGGATTGCCGGCATCGAATGCGATGGTGACCGACCGCTGGGGTGGGATGTTCACAGTATCCCGCATGGCGCCGGAAAACCGCTGACGATTGATCGCCACCACCTGAAAATGATGGCCATGGAGGTGCATCGGATGGGACATCATGCTTTTGTTGAGCATGGTGACCTCGATCCGGTCACCCCGGCGCACCACCATCGGCTCAGCGGTTTCAAGACCCCAGCCATAGGTCGCCATCGATCCGGTCAGCGCCAGATCGAAGGCCCTGTGATCCGAATGGTTTTCCAACGGAACCAGAGCGGACAAGCGAGCTTCAAAATCCAGATCCAGCACGGGAGCGTCATCGACGGACAGTTCAGGCAGTCTGGAAACGGTCGCCCCCGGGGGCTGAAGGATCAGGCCCGTCCGTTGCCTGGCGCCCTCCCGAAGAGCAAGGACCGGAAACGACCGGACCTCGCGCGGCAACTGTAGACGGACGTCGAGCCTTTGCCCCATCGCCACAGGAAAGCGCCGGCCCTTGACCGGTTGGACGAGCTGCCCGTCGACGGCGATCACCTCCCCGTCGACCTCACCCAGATCCAGGGTGAAGGCGGTAGCCGTCGCCCCGTTTATAACCCGTAGCCGCACCCGTCCGCCGAGTTCGACGGCAACGATTTCAGGGTCGCCGAGGGTTCGGTCGTTGGCGAGATAGGCGTCGTACTCGACGTCATTGATGTCGATCGCCATCCCGACGCCGTCGGTCGAGGCGGTCGTCGGCGCCATGCCGGCGATCGGCGCATGATCGGGCGCCGGGCTGCCGCGTGATTTCAGCCTTTCGAGGATCTCCTCGGGGGAGGAAAACGAAAAATCATGCAGGAGAACGATGATCTCCTGTTCGTCGCGCCGCTCCTCCGCCAGGGTTCGGACAATCAGAGGAGCCGCCAGCAACGCCTGCTCCTGCAGTGTGTGGGCATGCATCCAGTGCGTTCCCGCCGCACCCACCGGAAAATCGAAGCTCCGTTCAGTGCGGGCCGCCATGAGCGGGAGAGCGGCGCCCGCCACCCCGTCGCTTGCAAAAGGCGGTGTCAGGCCGTGCCAATGAATGATGGTCGCCTCATCCGTATCGTTCTCCAGCATCACATTGAATGCGTCCCCCTCCCGCAAGGCCAGGCCGGGCGTTCCATTCGGCTGACGCAACCCGAAGACGCTTGCCGCCCTTCCGTTGACCTCGATGGTTCGCCGGGCGATCCGAAGCTGTACGGGGACGGTCGCCGGCCGAGCCATGAAGCTCTTGGCCCACGAAACTTGCGGGGCTGCGAAAGCGAGCGCCGTGGCGCCCAGCAGACTGCCCTCGAGGAGGCGGCGGCGATTCATCGGGAGCTCCTGGATAAACGGTGGCGGCCACTTTGAAGCCCCCAGCGGTCCGTGCATTGATCGGGATCAATACCCGACCGTGATCCGCAGGCTTGCTTTGTCCCCCCAAGGAGCCGCAGGTCGTACGCACCGGATCGACCCGGCGACAGGACGCAAGCCATCTGCCTTTCAGCCGCCGTCAGTTATGCCGCCGCCGTCGTGCTGATCCCGGTCGGCACGGTCACCCTGGTTCGGGGACTACGGACGGACAGGCGTTATGCCGCCTTGTTCGCCCTGCCCCTTCTGTTCGGCCTTCAGCAGATGTTCGAGGGTCTGGTCTGGACCGCCGGCGGGCTCGACGATCAGGTCGCGGTGGCCCGGTACTCCCTGGCCTATATGTTCTTCTCCTGGCTGGCCTGGCCCGTATGGGTGCCGGTCGCCGTCTTCCTCATAGAAGGCTCTCGCCGCAAACCCCTGTTTCTCGTCATGGCCGTCCTGGGCGGGATGCTGGGAGGCCTGCAGTATGTCCCCTATTTCGCGCATGAAGGCTGGCTCACGGTGAGATTCCTGCCGAACGCGATCGTCTATCAAAGCACCGAGCTTCTGGACTTCATCATAGGGCGGGAAGGAACCTACGTGATCTACATGGCGATCGTGGCGGGCTCGCTCCTCCTGTCGTGGGACCGCAACGTCAAGGTTTTCGGTCTGCTGGTGTTCGCCGTCATGGCGGTCACCTACGCCTTCTTCGCCTACGCCTATGTCTCGGTCTTCTGTTTCGGCGGAGCGCTGATGTCTCTCTACCTCGTCTGGATGGCTTTCGGCGGAGGCTTCAAGACGGGTCGACGTGAGCCCGACTGCGCGGTCGGCTCCGTGCCGACATGATGCGCGCAGGCTTGACGCTCCATAGTCTGCCCAGGCGGCGCCGGTCGGCAGGCGAAACCGCCGTTCGCGCCGCCGTCGGAAAAGGAGGAGCGGATGGGTGAAACCGGCGGCATCGGGGACAGCGCCCGCGACGCTGTGCTCAACAGAGACTGCTTCTGCATCACGCTCGACAGATCCAGCTTGAGTGCGGCGATCCGTGCGGAGGCCGGGGATCCGGACCTCGTTGGCGCGCTGCTCGCCTCAAGGCCGAATCTGTTCTCCGGCGGGCCCGTCTTCATCTCCACGCACGACGTCAAGGCCATGCTCGACGTCGTCGCGGCCATCGAAGCGGCGACCGGCGACACGGCCTATCAGGAAGAGGTGCTTGGCTGGGCTCCCGCGATCGCCCGCCACGACTTCGGCCCCCGCGGCGTCTTCATGGGCTATGATTTTCATCTTGGCGGCAGCGGCCCCAAGCTGATCGAAGTGAATACGAATGCCGGGGGCGCCTTCCTGAACGCCTTGCTGGCCCGCGCCCAAGAGGCCTGTTGCCGCCAAGCGCGTGACGCCAGACGCGCAGACGCGCCTGGCGAGTTCGAAGCGCTCGTGTGGCAAATGTTTATCGACGAATGGGAATTGCAGGGTCGCGTCGGTCAGCCACGGACGATCGCCATCGTCGACGACGGCCCGAAAGATCAGTTCCTCTACCCGGAGTTCCTGCTGGCCCAGCGTTTCTTCGAACAGCGCGGCGTGAAGGCCTGTGTCGTCGATCCCTCCGAACTCCGGATTTCCGAGGGACGCCTTGAACATGAGGGGCAGACCGTGGACCTCGTCTACAACCGCCTCGTCGACTTTTCCCTCGACGCCGCAGGCCACGAAGCTTTGCGAGACGCCTATCTCCACGGCGCTGTCGTTCTGACGCCCAACCCCCGCAACCATGCCCTGTTCGCCGACAAACGGAATCTCAGCCTGTTGTCGGACCCGGCCATGGTCGCCGGTTGGGATCTGACGCCAGGCCAACTGAAAAGCCTTTCGGCGATCCCCCACACCGCCCTCGTGACGGCCGAAAACGCGGAGAGGCTGTGGGCGGAGCGCAGCCGGCATTTCTTCAAGCCCGCTGGCGGTCATGGTGGAAAGGCCGTCTATCGCGGCGACAAGCTCACCCGGCGCGTTTGGGCCGAGATCCAGCGAGGCGGCTATATCGCCCAGGAACTGGCAAAGCCGAGTGAACGTCGCATCAAGATCGACGGAGAGATCCAGTCTCTGAAGCTCGATGTCCGCCTCTACACCTATCAAGGCCAGCCTCTCCAGATGGCCGCCCGCGTCTATCAGGGCCAGACGACAAATTTCAGAACCCCGGGCGGCGGCTTCGCTCCCGTTTTTGTCGTCTAGGCCCCCGAATGCCGAGGTCAGGCGTGGCGATGCTTGCGCCCCTGGCCGGCCAGGGTGCTTCGGATCCTGTCGCCCGCCAACCAAACGTGACGTCCGGACCGAAGCCGCTGACCTTTCAACACGCAGCGGCGCCGTGGTTTAGTTTTCAGCTGAAGCGCGCCTTTGACGGTCAATCGGGAGGGCATGGGTCAGCATGCGAGGCATGGCCATGCCGAGAACGACGCCGAACCCGGTCAATACGGCCATGATGATGAACGAGGCATCGGGCAACCAGGCGACATCGTATAAAAGGCCTCCCCCGGCCGAACCGACGGCCGCACCCAAGCTTGCGGCAGCCGTTTGCCGGCCGAGTTGAGCGCCCTGCGCCTGACCGGCCATGCTGGAGGTCCAGTAGGTCAGGATCGGCGCGAGAATGCCGGCGCTTGCCGCCACGGCGCCGATCACCGCGAGCATCAGGGTGAAATCCGTCGCGCGCGGAAGCAGGAACAATCCCGTCGCCAGGACGACCAGGGCCGGTGCTATGAGCCAGCGGGTCGCCGAGGGCTTGATCCAGGGCGAGAAGACAATGGCCTGAACCACGAGCATGACCAGGCTGCACTCCGTAAACATCAGGGCGATCTGAGTCGGGGTCATGCCCAGTTCCTGCTTGCCGCGAAGCGCCAGACCGACCTCGAAAACACCGACACCGGCCGCGACGATGAATCCCAGGATCAGCAGATTTGGGATCAGCCAGCGGCCTGTCGACGAAGCGGTCGGGTCGGGCGCGCCCATCCGCCCCCTGCGCCGGCTTCGTGGTATCGCCAAGACGGCTGCGCCGGCCACGGAAAATGCGAGAACCGCCGTCGCGCCCAGCGGAAACGCCAACGACCCCATGGGATTGGTGATCGACAGCACGTCTGCGGCAGCGCGCGCGATGAACACGCCTAACATGGGTCCCAGGAGAAATCCCGAGACCCCCGCCAGGCTGACGAAGGTCAATCGGCGCGCGCGCACCTCGTCGGTCGCCGCCAGATCCCCTACGGCGGCAAGCGCCACCGGCGTGACCGCAGCGGCGAACAGACCGCTCAGGATCCGCTCCGCGTAGACCGCGACGAGGCTCTCGACGAAGGCGAAGACCAGCATGGTGGCGCCAAAACCCGTCAGGCCGATCAGCAGGATGACGCGGCGTCCATGCCTGTCCGAAAGGCGGCCCCACATCGGTGCGAAGAGAAACAACGACAGCATATAGAGGCCGGTCAGCAGACCTGTCGACCGGGAGACCTCTCCCGCCGAGGCGCTTTCGCCAACCAGCCGTTCAATCAGGAACGGCAGCAATGGGAGGACGACGCCGAAGCCCATCGACACCGTGAACACCGAGGCCATCAGGACAGCCATCGCAACCGGTGGCAGGGTCAATCTGGCGTTACGCTTCACACCGCCGCCGTCGCGGTAAGCGTCGGCTCCGCTACGACCGCCTCGCCGGGCCGGCGGATGCCGGTCAGGCGGGTTCGTTTCAACATCAGGGCGTTGATCGCCACGAGCGCTGAGCTCCCGGACATGGCGATGGCGGCGATGCTCGGTCCAAGCAGGAAGGGATAGAGCACGCCGGCGGCCAGCGGGAAGGCGATGACGTTGTACCCGACGGCCCACCACAGGTTCTGGTGCATCTTTCGAAGCGTCGCCCGGGACAGTTCGATGGCGCCGACGACGTCGAACGGGTCGCTCTTCATCAAGACGATGTCTGCGCTCTCCATGGCGACATCCGTGCCGGCGCCGATGGCGAAGCCGACATCGGCCTGGGTCAGGGCCGGGGCGTCATTGACGCCGTCGCCGACCATGCCGACCTTCTTGCCCTGAGCCTGCAGCTCCTTGACCTTGCTCGCCTTGTCGCCGGGCAGAACGTCGGCGAACACGCGATCGATGCCGAGACCCTTGGCGATCCGTTCGGCCGTACCCTGGTTGTCCCCGGTCAGCATGATGACCTCGACGCCCCGAGCGCGCAGGGCCTTGACCGCCTCGATCGCAGTGGGCCGCACCGCGTCGGCGATGGCGATCAGACCGACCAGTTTGCCGGCCACGGCCAGGTGGACCACGGTCCGGCCGGCGGCCTGCAACGCCTCGGATTTTGCGCCGAGTTCCCCGAGGTCGATCTTGTTCTCGGTCATCAGCCGCTTGTTGCCGAGCAACACCGTCTTGCCGCCGATCTTTGCCTGAGCGCCCTTGCCCTCGAGATTGGTGAACCCGCTCGCCTTGGGCGCCTTCACCTTTTCGGCCCTGCGCAGGATGGCCTGGGCCAGAGGGTGGTCAGATCCGGCCTCCACGGCCGCGGCTGCGGCCAACACCTGATGCCCCGTGGCGCCGTCCGCCGTCACCAGATCGACGACTTCGGGTTGGCCCATCGTCAGGGTGCCGGTCTTGTCGAAGATGATGACGTCCAGCTTGGTGGCGTCCTCGAGCGCCGACGCATTCTTGAACAGGATGCCATTCATGGCGCCCAGTCCGGTCCCGACCATGATGGCCATAGGAGTCGCCAGGCCCAGCGCGTCTGGACAGGCGATGACAAAGACGGTGATGGTCAGGCTGACGGCGAACAGGAGGGGCTGGCCGATGACCCAGAACCAGACCACGAAGGTCAGCAGGCCTACGAGGATCGCGGCCCAGACAAGCCACTGGGCCGCGCGGTCGGCCAGCAGCTGCGAGGGAGCCTTGGAGTTCTGGGCCTCCTGAACCAGTTTGACGATCTGGGCGAGTGCTGTGTCCGCACCGACTTTGGTGGCGCTGTACTGGAACGTGCCGCTCTTGTTGATCGTCGCGCCGATCACGGTGTCGCCCACCTTTTTCTCGACCGGCATCGACTCGCCGGTCAGCATGGATTCATCGACGAGCGACGCCCCCTCCAGCACGGTGCCATCGACCGGTATCTTGTTGCCGGGCCGGATCACGACCGTATCGCCGGACACCACCTCCGCGGTGGGCACCTCCACTTCCTTGCCGTCACGCAAAACGGTCGCCTTGGGCGGGGTCAGATCCATCAAGGCCCGAATGGCTTCGGATGCGCCGGCCCTGGCGCGCATCTCAAGCCAGTGACCGAGAAGGATGAAGACCAGCAGAATCGCCGACGCTTCGTAGAACTGCTGTCCGCCGTAGATAAAGGTGGAGCCGACGCTGAAGAGATAACCGGTGCCAACGCTCAAAACTATGAGCACCGCCATGTTGGCGACGCCGCTTCGCAATGACCGCCAGGCGGCAACGACGAAGGGCCAGACCGGATAGAGGATGGCGCCGCTCGCAAGGATGAACAGGACGAGGTCCAGCCTCATGCCGAACGGAGGCGGAATCCGGATGAAGTCCATGCCCATCGGCGAGAAGGCGAAGATCGGCAGACTGAATCCCAGCGCGACCCAGAAGCGGTTGCGCATATCGCGCACCATCGACTGCATGTCTTTTCCGGAGCCATGGCCCATTTCGTGGGCCATGGCGTCCTTCTGCGCCTTGCCCCGGGCCGGGTCTTTCCCGTTCATGAGGCCCGACTTCGCCTTGGATGTCTCGCGGGAATGTCCTCGATGCGCGTCGGCGGGCCCGACCGGCTCCGGGGCGCCTTTGGCCGGCGCTTCGTGATTCTGGCAGACATGGTTGGGGAGGGCCTCGCCGGCGCAGTGGAAGCCGCAGGCCTCGATCGCCGCCCTGATTTCAGACAGGCTGGTCTTGGCCGCGTCGTAGGCGACCGTGGTGGACCCCGACACCGGATTGACGGAAACGCGGCCGACGCCGTCGATGCGACGCAGCTGTCGTTCAATCCCGGACGCCCCAAGGATGGAGAAGAGATTACCGACTTCAAGCGTCCGGGTGGTCATTGATACTCTCCGACTGGTGAGGGAGAGCCCAAGTGACGCTCCGTTGGATTGTCTGCGCCCCTCCCGGTCGGCAATGGTCCTGGAGCGGTCACGTCTCTAAGCGCGGGCGTCTAGGGTGTCCGGGCGCCGGCCTCGGCGAAGAGTCGGCCTTCGATGCCCATGGCCGAGTCGGTCGCGGCGATTGAGCGCCGCCCGGATGTCTCGCGTCCATCGAGCGCTCTGATGGCGTCGATCGTTTCGGGCACGACGATCGCCTGATTGTCGACCATGTAGGCGTAGAAGAGCTCATCGCCCTGCACCGTGAGCATGTCGGCCCAAAGCGCCACTTCATAAAGGTCGCTGCGGGAGCGGCCCCGATCCGCCATCAGTTCCTTGACGGCGTTAAGCGCATCCAGACCGTGCTCAGTCTTCATCAACAGGATGCGTGACGACGAGCGGAAGGCATTGAGCACCTCCTCCTTGTCCACGGGACGGGTCAACTGGACTGACCAGTAGTGCAGATGGGCGATCGTCTCGGGGACCTTGACCGCCATGGTCACCACGTCGAGGTCGGGATCGACAGTCCGGGCGTCCGGACCCTGGTGGCTGGGGATTTCGGGCTCAGGAACCAGGGTGTTCATGATGCCGCCCTGATGGCTCTCCCACGGATCGGTCGCGCGGCGAAGCAGGGTTCCCCGGGCGCGTCCAAGCAGACCGGCGCGCTTGAGTGCGCTCAAGGTCCGCACAGTCGCGGTTGTGTTGCAAGAAACCACTCGGGTCGATTCACGCCCGATCGCCGTCTCGAAATTGGCCTCGGCGACGAAGGAATGCCCGGTTATGCCGTGCTTCAGGTATCGGCGACGCAGAGGCGAATCCCGTCGCTCAAATTCTACGGTCCCTATGTTCGCGGCATGCTGTGCGAGGCGAGCATATCTTGTAGGCGCGGGGAGGGGCCGTTGCGGCGCGTCCCCGGTCACAAACGCCGCCGGCTCGGTTTGATCGTGGAGAGAGACGTCAGCACGACGAACCCCAGCATGGCATCAGGCATTTGCGTCGGATTACTGAGGGTCTATGCGCTCCAGGAATTCAACCACAGCACTGAGAAAGGCGTCGTTGCGATCACCCGCCACCATGTGTGAAGCCCCGGCGACATCGGTGAACTGGGCGTTCGGAAGCTGGTCGACGAAGGATTCCGCCGCTTCTAAGGATACCAGCTCACTGAGGCGACCGCGGATAAGATGGACCGGCAGTTTCAACCCAGGCAGCCGAGCCCGGAATGCCTCCGCGTCATGCAAGGACTTCCCGCTCTGCATACCGGCGACGACGCCGGGATCCCAATGCCAGCGGTATCGGCCGTCGGCGCCCTTCCTGAGGTTCTTGGCCAACCCGGATTGATCTGAAGGTCTCGGGCGGTGGGGCAGATAGGCAGCAATAATGTCGGCCGCTTCGTCAAGACTTCCGAAACCTTCCGTTACATTGGCGCTCATGAACTCGATCACCCTGGCGGCTCCGTCCAGGTCCATGCCGGGAACGATATCCACCAATGTGATCGAGTTGAAACTTCCAGGCGCGAGTTCCGCCTCCGCGTACAGTCCGGCGAGACCGCCCAGCGACGCCCCGATCAAGGCCGGACGGTCACCCATCGTCTTCGCAACCTCCACAAGGTCGGCCGCGAACCGCTCGATCGCGTAGCTGCCCGTCGTCGACCAAGCACTGTCGCCGTGGCCGCGAAGATCGAGCGCCACCACTTGCCAACCTCGATCCGCAAGCACCGTCGCCGTCTTGGCCCAGGAATGTCGGGTCTGGCCCCCGCCGTGCGCCATCAGGATCGATCCGCGTCCGGGCCGACCATAGCGGTCGGCCGCCAAATCTAGACCGTCGGTGGTCCTGAACGCTGCTCTGGCCGGTTCTTTCATTCGGAAGTCTCAATCTTTGGTTCGGAGTTTCGCTTCGTTTCTGAACCGGTCGCAGGATCAGCCCAGGCGTTGGAAACCGGCGGAACTCTGCACCACCCCCTCAAATCGCCGGTTTCGATCACGCGCCTGGCCCATCCCTTAGGGGTGGAACCTTGGGTTCCAAGGCGTCCACCCACTGGTTCAAATAGGCTTCGAACAACGCTTTCGACGCTCCCAAATGAACGTCAGCGTGCATGCCTCGCATCAACCATTGGCTCAACATGAATGTCCGACCGACAGACAACTCACCGGCGGGGCCGCCAAACCCGGCGGAATCAGCGGGATGAAAATCCTGCACCATCCGATAGAAGCCTGTCCAAAGACGGGTGAGGATTTCCGCGAGTTCCGGAGCCCTGCGGCTGGCGTGGCTGAGTTCCGCCAAAACAACGCCTTCGCGCGCGAGGAAGATGTCTTTCCAGAGCGCCAGTGAAAACTGCCTGATCGGATCAGGGTCTCTCTGAACTCGCTTCCAGATCTCAAGCATCTTCTGGGACACGTCAGCGACGAGAGACGCCGTCGCAGCCTCGACCAGGGCGGCTTTCGATGTGAAGTGATGCAAGGGAGCCCCGCGTGAGACCCCTGCCACGGCCACGACCCGGCCGATCGTTAGTTCGCCATAGCCATGCTCGTGAAGCGTCTCGAGCGTCGCCTCGATCAGCCGCCGTTTCATCGCGGCGGATCGCTCGGTCTGGGTTCGGGGGTGAGGTCGACCGTCATGTGCGAGATGTGTCATGGCCTCTCACGTTTCGGCTGGATTGCACAAGGAACCAAAGGTCACGGGCCAGACTAGAGTGCCCGGGAGATCAGCTCTCGCATGATGTCATTGGTGCCCCCGTAGATCTGGTGGGCGCGGTTGTCGACGAACGCCCGCGACACAGGATACTCCCACATGAACCCGTAACCGCCATGCATCTGAACACACTGGTCTATGACGCGGCTGCACATCTCTGATACCCACATCTTGGCCGCCGCAGCCGCCATCGGCGTCAGGGTCCCGGCGATCTCCGCCTTAAGACATTCGTCTACGAAGGTGCGGCCGACGCCGAGTTCGGTCTGCATGTCCGCCATTCGGTGGCGCATGGTCTGGAAGGCGGCGACCGGACGCCCAAAGGCGGTACGGGACTTCACATAGTCGCGAGCGATGTCGAAGGCGGCTTCTGCGCTCGCCTGCGCCTGGATTGCGATCATCAGGCGCTCCCAGGCGAGTTGCTGCATCAGCATCAGGAAGCCGGCGCCTTCGCTGCCCAGCAGGTTCTCCTTGGGAACCCGGACATCCTCGAAGAAAAGTTCAGCCGTGTCCTGGGCTCGCATACCCATCTTTTTGAGCGGTTTTCCCTTGGTGAACCCAGGCGTACCCGCTTCCACGAGCATCAAACTGGTGTCCGCGCTCCCCTTGCCGGTTTCTCCGGTCTTGGCGACGACGATCACGAGGTCAGCGAGAAATCCGTTGGTGATGAAGATCTTTGATCCATTGAGGACGTAGTGGTCGCCGGCGTCGCGGGCTCGGGTCCGAATATTTTGGAGGTCCGATCCTGTTCCGGGTTCGGTCATGGCAATCGCGCCGATGAGCTCTCCAGACGCCATTCTGGGCAGATACCTCTCCTTTTGGGCCTGGCTGCCATAGTGCTTAAGGTACGGCGCGACGATTTCGGAGTGGAGCGAAAAGCCTGGCCCGCTGGCGCCCACGCGCGCCTGCTCCTCCATAACTATAGTCGCGAAGAGGCGGTCCGCGCCGAGCCCTCCGAAGGCCTCAGGCATCGTCACACACAGCATCCCGGCCGCACCCGCCTTGTTCCATAGGTCTCGGTCGACATGCCCCTGAGCCTCCCAGGCTTCCCAGTGCGGGTAGACCTCAGCCTCGAAAAAGTTTCGCACGCCCCGGCGGTAGTCGTCGTGTTCCGACCCGAAGACGGTGCGATTGAGCAGGGGAGTGGTCTCCGGCGGAGCCATGAAGATCGGCCTAGCGTCCTTGGACATCGTCATCGCTCCGCATACCAAGCGTCACGTGCCTGGGAAAAGTTACATGTTGGACGTACAGTATGTTGTCTAGCATGATCAGCCTGTCAAGGTGAGATGACGGTCTTCGACCGCAGCGGTTTCGATAACGATTTGGAGTCCAGCCCGATGAATCCGGCTTCGACCTATGACAGGCATCGCCCATTGGCAGGATTCAACGTCATCTCCCTGGCGCAGAATCTGCCCGGGCCGGTCGCGTTGTCGATGCTCGTCGCGGACGGCGTGACTGCGACGAAGATAGAACCGCCTTCGGGCGATCTGCTTCACCTTGCATGCCCTCCCTGGTACGAAGACCTGCATAGGGGAGTCGAGGTCTACGCCCTGGATTTGCGTGAACCGTCACAAATGGCCTCGCTCCGCACCATACTGGCGCAGTCAGACCTGCTCATCACCAGCCAGAGACCCTCTGCCCTGTCGCGCCTGGGAATTACAGCGCCGTCGCTGATGGAGATCAACAGCCGGCTTTGCTGGGTCGAGATTGTGGGCGACACCCGGGCGCCGGAAGTGCCGGGTCATGATCTGACCTACCAGATGGACGCAGGCCTGGTCGCTCCCCCGTCGATGCCTCTTACCCTTATCGCTGATCTCGGGGGGGCAGCGGAAGCGGCGCGCGCTGGGCTGGCGCTGCTGCTCGGTCGGGAACGTGGATCGCAGGGTCGCCATCGCACCGTCGGCCTGAAGCAGGCCGCACTCGCGTTCGCAGCGCCGGTCGGCTATGGCCTGACCCGGAGCGGGGGAGCCTTATCGGGTGCGTTTCCGGGCTACGGAATCCACCCATTGAAAAATGGCTGGGCGGCGGTTGCAGCGATCGAGCCCAAATTCGCCGCTCGCTTGATGGAGATCACCGCGGGGGATCCGGAAGGATTTTTATCAGATCTTTCGGTGTCCGAAGTTGATGAGATAGCCAAGATCAACGACCTGCCGATCAGCACAGTGTTCGGTTCTGAAGAGACTTCCTAGCTCGGGATTGACGGGCATAAGAGTATGAGGCCGGCTCGAAAATGACGGGCGGCCCGCACAAACTCACCACAGAAACGATCGAGCATTACAGCACTGAGGCCCGTTTCGGCAAAGGCGTTCAATAGTCCCCTTGCCGTCCCATCGCGCTCTGCGATGTTGGACCACATCGCCTCGCGGCCTCCCGAGGTCCGGCCATCCATCACTCGCCCGTCGACGTCGTGGACACGCCTTGGGTCCAGCAGGCTGGTCGGAATGGAGAGACGCGATGTGTCGCGCGACGACCTCGGCTTGGCCAGCTGTGCGAAAGGATAATGGCTTCAAACGCACGGATACCAAAACCTTCCCACGTCCGCCTTCCGGCGTTGATGAGTTTGTCGACGAGATCCACGCCCGTGGGGACAGTCCTAGGCTCCGGTCCTGTCGCTCTGACCTGCCCTGAAGCAGTCAGCCGCGGGATGGTTCGCTTGGGCGTCGCGCCTGTCTGTGATTGACCCGCTCTCGGTCGCTCTTCCCTAGCTACAGGACCCGCGGCTGCAGACCGGCTTGACGACTATCGCGGCGATCAAATCCCGATTTCGCCTACAGCTCGGTCATCTGAGCGACGATCCGGCGTGAACTCGTGGGGATGTGGAGCCCAGCCCAGGCTTGTAATATACGGTCGAAGCCTAGCGAATAATGGAACGCTTTGGTACCAGCGACGTTTTCAGGACGTTCACAAGTGGACATCCTTCCTTCCAAGCCGGCACGGTCTATGACCGTGCCGGTCCTTCCCGGCGATGACAGACGAGCACAGGACTCCAGACACTTAAGCCATGTTCGCTGCGGCCGGAATCTTGAAGAAGGCCGTCAGATGCTCGGCACGACGGTAGTTGTTAAATCGATGTGGCCGGTTAGCATCGTCGCTACCAGAACGTCCGACTAGGAAGCCCAGGAAGTTGAGAGCCCGGCGCTACGACTTGCATTATGAAGTCGCCGGATTGCCCCACGCTTTGGGACAGCACTCTTCGGCCGCTGCCTTGCTGCACGATCATCCGAGGCTTGAGCAGGCTGGGGTTCTTTCCTCTGGGGGCCGAGCCGACCGGGATCGCGCTCTAAGGAAATCGGTACGTCATGACCAGACCTGCGGTATCGATACCCTGGTTGCGCCCGTCGCCCAGGATTTGTCCGTGCGAAAGATGGACCCACTGGAGACCGATCCTCGTGACTTCCGAGGCCTTCCAATCAAGGCTGAGGGCGGATCGGAAGAGATCCCGTGAGCACAGCAGTAGCCGCGATTGCGCCTCGACAGGATTGATCGTGTCCACGACCCCGTCATGCAACGCATAACCGAACTGGATCTCGCCGCTGAACCGCTCGGACAGGTCGCGACGCCACGCCAGGCCGACCGCCGCGAAATTCGTGTCGCCGTCGCTGTTCACCGAGCCGCTCACATAGACCCTTGGACGGCCGACAGTCGCCAGGGCCGCGATGGGCCGGCTCAACAGCGCCACTTCGAGGTTGAGGCCGCTTTCGCGATCGCCCGCGCCCAGATGGAGGACGTCGTGCTGCATGACGGCGACGCGGATCTGCCGACCGTCATCTTGGGCATTGGCGACGCCGGCAAGGGACGGAAAAGACAGGCCGATGGCCGCCGCTGAGATCAGCGGACGGAGTTTTTTACTAGGTCGTAGTGACGATTTAGGATTCCCCGACTGACGCGGTTCTGATTCAACGCTTCTCTTTGGAGGGGTCGATGGAAAGCGAAGTTCTTCGGGACGATCAGTGGGCGCGGATTGAGCCGTTCGTGCCGGGCGGTCGCAAGGGCAAGCGGGGTCCGCGCAGCAACGGTCGCCTGTTCGTGGACGCCTTGTTGTGGATGGCTCGGTCGGGTGGGCGCTGGCGCGATCTGCCGGAGCGGTTCGGTCCCTATCAGACGGCCAAGCGGCGGTATTATCGCTGGATCGAGATGGGGGTCCTGAACCGTCTGTTCGAGGCTGTGGCGGCGGAACCCGATCTGGAATGGGTCATGCTGGACGCCACCGTCATCCGGGCCCACGCCCAGGCCGCCGGCGCGCGGCGTAAAAGGGGGGACCGGACGCCCAGGCGCTTGGCCGGTCTCGCGGCGGCTTCGGAACCAAGATCCACGTCTGCGTAGACGCCCTGGGCCTGCCGGTCCGCATCCTGCTGGGGCCGGGCCAGCAGAACGACATGGCGCCCGCCGTCGATCTGATCGACGGCATCGCCGCCAACTACGTCCTGGCCGACAAGGCCTATGACGCCGACAGACTCTATCGCAAGATCATCGACCAGGGCGGCGATCCCGTCGTGCCGCCCCGCCGCCACCGCAAGCGACAGCACGCCTACGACAAGGGTCTCTACAAGGAGCGCAACCGCGTCGAACGGTTCTTCAGCCGCATCAAGCACTTCCGCCGCGTGGCCACGCGATACGACAAGCTCGCATCGACATTCATGGGCTTCGTCACCCTCGCCGCCATCATGCTCTGGCTCAAATAGCTAAATGGTCACCGCCACCTAGAGGGCATCGAATGTCTCGTTGGCGTCAGGGGTTCTGAGGACCGGGTTGCCCGCCGGATCCGCCACCCGGTGGGGAGGGGGGGTCCACCAGGCCGACATTCAATGGCGCCCAGCCATCGCCGGCCGCTGCGCGACGACGGCCCTCCTCGAAGAGCGCCGTCATCGAATCCTGGTCGAAATCGAGCGCGGAAGCGTCGACCTCTGGGGGAATCGCCGCCACGTTCACGCGCATTCCGTTGCGGCGAGCGAACGCGCCCTGGGCCGCAAGACTGGTTCGCAGAAGAGACTGGGTCATGCTCTGGTAAGACCGGACGAAGACGGACGGCAGTCTGCCCTTGGTCTGACGATAGTCCTGCCCCAGCTTTCCGTTTATGATGACGTAGAGTTCGCTGCCGCTCCAGCCGGAAAGGGCTTCGCCACTCAGGATCATCCCTTCCGGAACGCCGAGAAACGGGGTGTTGACCCCGCCATCGACATGCATCTCCTGCCGAACGGTCCCGGCCTCGGTCACTCCGGCGATCAAGACCGGGGGGAAGACGCCCGGAATACTGGCCGATGCGAGAAGCACCTGACGGAACAACCGCAGGGCGTTTTCATCGCCGCCCTCGGCCAGAAGGCCCATGTCCCAGATCACCGTCTCGCCGGAATCGAGGTTCGTCGTGGCGACAAAGAGCCTCCTCCCCTTTTTGTTTTCCAGGGCGATTTGCGCCAGCAAAGCCGGCGTTACGTGCTCTTCGACAAGCGCTTCCAGCGTTCGCGGACTGAAGAGACCTGGCGACAGAAAAGCAGCGAAGCTGCGCCAGCTTAAGAGACCCTCGGTCTGTCCTTCGGAATAGGCTGCCGCGAGTTCATCGTCCCAGTCAGGACCGAGGAAGGCGTAGGGCGCTGCCAGGGCTCCTGTGCTCACGCCTGTGACGATATCGAAGTCCGGGCGATCGCCGTGCTGAGTCCACCCGGCCACGATGCCGGCCCCATAGGCACCGTTTGCACCCCCTCCAGACAAGGCGAGAATCGACCGGCGGCGGTCACTGCCGGCGAGCCGATTGCGAAAATCCTCCGCAATCCGCTCCAGCCGGCCTTGATCGCTCGGTGCGATCCTGGGGTCCTGGGTCGCGACGAGGCCCCGCTCCAACTCGTGGAGCGACATCTCGGGCGCGCGATCCACCGTCGCACACGCACTGAAGGCCAGGCCGCAGGCTGCGATCAGCGCGATACGAACTCTCTGCATAAGTACTTTCTAGCAATGAGGGTAATACGCCGTAGCGTTACCCCGCAGGAACTCGCCCGTGCGTGTTGAGTTCCCTACAGTGTGCGAATGACCTCTGATCTCTCACATTTTGACGAGCCGACGGAGCGTGATCCGAAAATTGGTCGTCCGAGCCTTCGAGAAGCCGACATCATCGACGTCGATCTGCTGGCCACCACCTGGCGACTCTTTGTAGATCAAGGTTATTCCAGAACCACAACCGAGGCGGTCGCGCGCCACGCGCGCATGAGCAAGCGCACGATCTATCAAAGATACAGTTCCAAGGATCAGCTCGTGGAAGCGGCGATCCGCGATGCTCTGGAGCGCTGGAGAAGCCACGTCCGGGCATCTCTGACGAATACGACGTCCCGCTCCGAGGACTGGCTGGGAGAGTTCGTTCGCCGCTGCCTTGAGATCCTGGTCTCGCCGGAAGGAAGCGCCCTCATGGGCTTTCTGCTCACGGAAGACGAGACCTTCCGCACCATCAGAGAAACTGTGTCGGCTTCAGTTCGCCAAAGCGTCGATGTTTTCTCGGTGCTTCTGGCGCAGCGGACGCCGGGCCTGTCAGAGAAAATGGCCGAGGACCTCTCTCTGGCGGTTCTCGACCTGCTGATCGGTTTCGCGACCCGTCTCAACGCCCTGCAGCCTGATGACGCCATGGATGAAATTCGAACGCGAGGGTCGCGATTCACGGCTGTTATTCGCACCCTGGTGGATAGGCAATGCGCACAAACCCCACCTTAAAGCGACGGTCGACCGACGACGTCGGCATGCCGGGCGTCACGGAGTCTCCGACAGTCCGCGTCCGCAAGACTTGCTCAAGCGCGAACCCGGCTTCGGCGCCACGCCGGCATCACGCGCTTTCGACGGGGTTAAAGCGCCTCGTGGAGAATCAAGATCGGGGCCCGGGCGCCGATAAAGACAATCGCTGTGCCGGAAGACCGTCGCGGTACAGTGGCAGCCCAAGGTCAACCGGCTTTATGGCGACCAAAACACCAATGACAGATGGAGACGTCCGGACCGTGCGTCGGACCCTTTCCGCCCGATCTTTGAGGTCTTCAGGAGTCCAGGGGCCGCAGCTTGTCACCCCCAAGCCGGCGGACTTCGTCCAGTTGGTTCTGGGCCGACAGGCTGGCGGCATGGGCATGAGCCTTTAGGTGTGGATCGTCGGTGTGAAGAGAAAAGGTGGTATGCAGCAGAGAAGAGTCGAGCAGTACGGTGATCTGCTGCGCCAACCACAGGCGATCCCGCTCCTGCGGAGCGGCGGCTTCGAGATCGGCGACATAGGCGGCATGTCTGGCCGAGAGGCGGGTGGGGGCCGCTGTCCCGCCGACATCCGCGAGCAGGTTTGACTGGGTCGCCAGCAGCTGGACATGTTGCGCCTCCAGGCTGTTGGCCAAAGCCTTCATCTCGGGGTCCGCGAATCGGGCCTTGATCGCCCTTGCCGCTGCGACAAGATACAGGTCGTCATAGCAGGCGGCGACAAGGTATCCCTCAGGCGTATTGACGTCGTTGATCTCCGGGGCTCCGCTGGCCGCCATTGGCGTCTCAAGCGCAACAGCGTCGACCGGTTCCGGATCCTCACTTTGTGGTCCGCAGGCCGCGACGGCCAGCATCGCGCAAGCCATCAGGATCGTGATTTTCCACACAGGGAAACTCCCACAAAGCGCCTTCAAAGACGAAGGCCAAAATGGAACGACTGGGTACCCTAAAGAGTTTCGTCAATGCCCCCGTTTGGGCGTCCTTCCCATTCGCAGTGCGGTCTTTGGCCGCGCTGCGTCGTTCTTCCGCTCGTCTGATTGAGGATCGTCATGCTGCGACAATACACAGCGCTCCTTCTGCTCGTCGCCCCGCTGGCCGCATGCAATGCAGGCATGTCCATTGACAGGGGGACACAGACGTTCAGGGCGGGGGTCGGCGACGCCGCAGCGACCCCGCTCGAAGATCTGAATGTGCGCCGCGACGCGATTCCCGCCGTTCTGACCGAAGCAGCCGCCCATCCCTATGAGCTTGCAGGCCTCAGCGGGTGCAGACTGATATCGGCCGAGGTCTCACGCCTGGACGAGGCGCTGGGACCCGATCTTGACGATCCTGAACGGGCGAGCGTCGAACGAACGGAAGACATCGCCGCCGGTGCCGCGCTGGACGTCGTTCGAGACACGGTGACGGACTTCATTCCCATGCGCAGCTGGGTCCGCCGTCTGTCCGGCGCGGAACAGCACAGCCGCCGGGTTCAGCAATCAATTCAGGCGGGGTTGGTGCGCCGATCGTTCCTCAAGGGCGTCGGCTTGCAAAGAAGCTGCCGTCCGCCCGCCGCGCCGCTAGGCGTTCGCCCCCTGCGCTAGGCTCGTGTCAACCCGCCAGTCGTTTGGGGCGCCCGGCCGAAGGCGGTGCTGTTTCCTCTGGTCCGCATCCATACAGTTCCAGAAATCGGTCGGCCGCGGTGCGGGCCTCTTTCGACGCGTCGCCGATCTCGGCGGCGTCGAACAAGCCGGCGAGCATTCGCACTTGGGTCCCCGCCACTGTCAGGGCGCGGAACTCGGCGGCGGCCTCGTCCGGATCCGGGCATTTCAGGCGCCCTGCTTTCATCTCCCGCACGAGAAAGTCTCTGAGGCTCGACGAGCACTCTTGCGAGATTTCAGCGCAGATCGCATTCGCCCGAGTGATGTCTTCAGGCAAAACCCGTTCCATGGCTCGAAGCGCACGGTGGTACCGAACGGTGCGCATTTGCCTCAAGGCGGATTCTGCATAGGCGGCCAAGGCGGTTCGAGTGTCCGGTTGGCCCGGGACCTGCGCAAACGGTTCCAGAAGCGCCGCCCGGCACGAGTCGAGAACCGCAAGCTTCAGGCCCTGCGCCCCACCGAACTGATTGTACACGGTCTGGCGCGATACGCCGGCCCTGCTAGCGATCGCGGCCAGGGACGGCCTCGCGCTACCCGCAACATCAATCGCCGCCTCAAGAATGGCGTTCTGCTTGTCCCGGTCGATCGCTCCGCGGTGTCGACTCATCTTCCATCCCGTCGATCAGCCGACCTCGCGAGGGCCCAGGCGCTCCAAGAGATCGCGCTCGCATGCCAAAGGCGTGGACACATCCGAGCACCAAGTTGACGCTCCGCGTCCGCCTCCGTCAACTCAAGCTTTTGAGTGTCTTGAACGCCACCGAGCCGCCGAGGGAGGGCCATGTATGCCGGTCAGTCCTCCCGTCCTTCGTCGGAGCGGTGGCAGGCGCGGTCAGCAGTGACGTGCTGCTTAGAGGGTTGACCGCGGAACGACAGGTCACCTTCTCCTGTCTTGCCTTGCCTTGCCTTGCCTTAGCCGCGATCGGCAGCGGCTTTAGCCGATTCGTCCAGACTGGCAGACGCTCTCATTCGAAGATCGAACGCCGCATCGCGCAGGTGCTGTCCGCCATCGGCGCCTTCACCACCCAGCGCTCACCAAACTCACAGACTCTCTCGGCCTCCTTGATCCGGCGTTTGTCACGTTGGGACATCAAGCCGATTTTCTCATAGTGACGGATCATGCGTCGGCAGACGCCGCTGGCGTCCGACGTCGCGCCGATATTCATCGCTTCACCGCATCGAGCCGCGGTGCGTCTAGAACGACGGTGAACGACGAGAGCGCCATCGGGCGGCTATATTTCCCAGGCCGACCGAAACCGTCAGGCGGCGCCCCTCTTGCGCTGAGGGCCTACATCGTCCGGCAGAACCGGTTCGAGCGCGAAACCGGCCTCGATATCCCCTTCGGCTTCCATGGCGGTCGGAGGCGCCGCGGAAGCCTTGCGGTTCGATTGCAGAGCGCGGTGCAGGATGAAGGTCGGCAGGAGTGCGCCGGCGAAAACGATTGCTGTGATCAGAAAACCGTCACGATAGGCGGCTGCGGCCGCCTGATAGACGACGGTCTGTCCCAAAAGCCAGCCGGAAGCCGCCGCCTGATCAATCGGCGCAACGCCGAGTTCGCTCATGGCCCGGACGGCGCCCTGAACATAGGCAGTCGTCGCGACATTGTCCGGCGTCTGCGTCGCGGCGATGAGATCACCATGAAAGGCGCTGCGGCGTTCCACGATCACCGCCAGAATCCCCGTGCCGAGCGCGCCGCCGAGCTGCCGCGTAAAATTCATCGCCCCTGAACCCTGGCTCAGAAGTCGTGGCGGAAGCACCGTCAGGGAACCCGCGCTGAGCGACGGAAACACGAAGCCCAGACCGACACGGCTTATCACCGTCCACCACGCCAGCGTCCAGAAGGCCGTATCGACATTGACGTGCGAGAGGAGCCACGATGCGTAGGCGAAGATGGCCATGCCAAGACCGATGAGCACGCCCGGGGGCGCCACGTCGCTGAGTTTTCCGGCAAGGGGGAACACGAAAACGAGCGCGAACCCCGCCGGCATGAGAAGAAGTCCGGCCTGCGTGGGCGTAAGGTTCTGGATCTGCTGGACGAAAATGGGCAGCAGATAGGTCGATCCGAACAGGCCCGCACCCAGCACGAAACTGACGACACAGGCTGCGGCGAACGGCCCGTTGGAGAACAATCGCAGATCGAGCATCGGATGAGGGGTCCGGTGTTCATGCCATAGGAAGGCTCCACCGGCTGCGAGCGCCAGAGCGATCTCACCGATCACGATGTTGGAGTCCCATCCCAGGCGCTGGCCGCTCGAAATCGCTTGAAGCACCGAAAGCAAGAACACGGAAAGATACAGGATCGCCGGCCAGTCGAGCCTTTGCCGCTCGAGATCCGGATTCCTGGTCGGCAGGAACAGATTGGCGAGAACGATGCCGACCACGCCGAACGGGATGCCCAGATAGAAGAGGAAGCGCCAATCGAAATTGTCCATCAAGACGCCCCCGACCCACGGCCCGAGCGCTGGCGCCAGAACCACGCCGATGCCGAAAATGCCCATCGCCGCCCCTCGCTGCTGCGGCGGGAAGACCTGGAACATCACCACCATCGCCAGCGGCTGGACGATCCCCGCTGCCAAACCCTGGAGGATGCGGGAAACGACCAGCACCGTCTGGTCCGGCGCAACGCCGCCGACGATGGAGCCGAACAGGAACAGCGCCAGAGCGCCGATCATCGTCAACCGCTGTCCGAACGCCCGTTCGCACCAGGCCGTCATCAGCATGGTGACCGTCATGGCCGCCAGGAAGCCGGTCGACAGCCACTGGGCCTGAACGGAGTCAATGCCGAACTGGCCCATGATCGCGGGTATGGCGACATTGACGATCGTCGAGGACAACACGACCGCAACGGCGGCCACCATCGCCGTCAGGGTGGCCAGCCAGCGATACCCGGGACCGAAGCGAACGAAAAAGGCGTCAGTCGACGACATCGATCGTCGCCTCGACCATCATGCCGGGGCGCAATGGGATTTGTTGCTGGACGATCTCGAGGCGAACCGGGATACGCTGGGTGACCTTCGTGAAATTCCCGCTCGGATTGGGATTGGGAAGAAGGGCGAACTGACTGGTCGCGGCTCCGCCCACTTCGGAAACCCGAGCATCGAACACCTGGCCGGGATAGGCGTCGATCTTCACTCGCGCAGGGGCTCCCACGGTGATCTTGCGGACATCAGTCTCCTTGATGTTGACGTCTATCCAAATCTCCGACGGATTATGGTACATCAACAGTCGTGTGCCGGCGGTAACAAACTCGCCCGCGTCAATGAAGGTCTGGTCGATCACGCCATCGAATGCGGCGCGAATTTCCCGACGGCCGAGATCCAGGGTCTGCTGACCGCGCTGAGCCCGCAACCCTTCCTTCTGAGCGTCGAGCGCGGCGACCTGCGCCTCCAGCACCTCGACCTCACTCGTACCCTCGCGGGTGACGCCGACCTGGGCTCGCGACCCCGCGATCTGAGCCTGGGCGCGCGCAGCGTTTTGTTCGGCCGCGCGAAGACGGGCCTGGTCTTCGTCAAATCGGCTCTGGGCGACCAGCCCGCGCTCGAACAGGGTCTTGGACCGATCGAAGGCGCTACGCGCCGCCGCGACTTCCGCCTGCCGGGCCAGAGCATCCGCCTGGGCCGCCGAAACGCCGGCCGCCGACACGCCCATCTGCTCTCCGACCCGTCTGACGACCGCGGCCTGTTGCGCCCGGAGCTGGGCCTGCTGGGCCTCGATGCGCGCGATCTCCGCATCGATCCGTTCGAGCGCCAGGCGGGAATCAGCCGGATCGATGCTTGCCAGGATCTGCCCGGCGCGGACCCGCTGGCCCGCCCGGACCTGGAGGTCAACGACCCGCCCAGAAACTTCGCTGCTGACCGCGATCACATGGGCGGCGATCCGTGCGTCGGTGCTGTTCACCTTTCCGGCGCGCAGGGTCAACCAGCCGACTATCACCGCCAAGCCGATCAGCAGCACGGCGATGATCACAACCAGCTTTCGTCGACCGGGTCTTGTCTTGCGGGCTTCGGCGGCGTGAGGGGGCAAGGCGTCGGCGCTCATAGGTCTTCCAACCTTCTGTTGATATGCTCGATCACCCACGAGGCCGTGGCCAGGTCCGCCTCGGACAAGCCCTCGGTGATTTCGCGCCGGACCTGCTGGGCGATTTTCAAAATTTCGGCCAACACGGGCGTGGCGGCCTCAGTCAGGTGCACTGCATTGACCCGCCGGTCTCCGGCGATCGCCTCGCGACGTATAAGGCCGCGGCGCTCCAGGTCGTCCAGTTGACGAACAAGCGTCGGGGGTTCGATGCCGATCCGCGACGCCAGCTCCTTCTGGCTCAGCCCATCTCCGGCTTTCTCCAGTTCGAGAAGTGCGTGCCAGCGGGCCTGCGTCAGATCGACATGCTTGAGGCGCTCGTCGAGGCGGTTGCGCCATCGACGACCTGCAAGCGCGATGGCCCGGCCGAGAGTGATTTCAAAAGGCATGGCCCTGGCGAATAGCTTGCAAAGCATTAGCATGCAAAGCATATTGCCTGGATGCAATCCCGCTTGTCTGTCGGCGGCCACTGGGCCGCAAACGACCTCAAATTCATGGTCTGGTTCGGCCTTTCCAGTGGCCGCGCCAAATTGCTGTCCGCACTTTGGGCGGCCCAGGGCGACCTTGTGGAAACCCGGTCTCTTGGGCTCAGTCGGCATACTGTGTACGTCTATGTAAGCGATCTGCGGACGGCCTTGTATCCGGGGGCGATCCATACAAGGTCGAAGTTCGGCTACGCCTTGACGATCAGCGGGCTGGCCGAATGCGCGGCTGCGTTGGAAGCCATGTCCAGGGACGCGTTGGCGGCTGGGTGCGCCGCTGGACGAATTGCGGCATGATCGCCTACTCAGGGCTGCTTTTTCCAGCACTAACCGTCGTGGGGCTTCCGGTATCGACCGCAAGCTTCGAGCACGGCCACGACGACGGCGTTTGTGGACGCCACCTAGGCCAGGCGTTTGGCCGCCAAAAGATTGGGTGGATTCGCCATGGGGACGTCTAAGTGAGATGGATTGAAACGCATCCGTGTTGGAGGAAGATCATTGCGAAGCTCCCTAGTTTTTACTGTTTTGATTTCCGGCCTGGCGGCATGTCAGACAGCGCCAAAAGTCCAGTCTGGGTTCCTCTAGTCCTATGACGGATTGACGGAGCGTTCGGACACAATTCGCGCTTCCATTCGCGAAAGGCGCGACGATGCGGCAGCCGAGGCGATTGATCAGCTGTTCATAGAGCCGAGCGTTCTTCACCCCGGCGCCGTGGACGACCTTTCCGACGCCGAGACGGCCTTGGTGTTGGCGGAGGCCGATCGTCAGATCTGCTATGAGCTCAGCGAGCGGTTCACTGTCCTGTCGCAACAGGACTCTTCGGCCGCCCGGGTTCGGACGGCCGTCACCGGTGTGCGTCCAACTGGCCGGGCCGCTTCTGCGGGGTCAGCCGTGGCGGGGTTCTTCATTCCCGGTCCGATCGGAGTGCGCGCACCGGGTTCAACGGGGGGTCTGGCCGTGGAAAGTGAGTTGATCACGACGGATGGTCGGCAGGCGGCCGCCTTGGTCTGGGCGCGCAATGCGAACGTGATTGGTACGGATTCTCCATCACTCTCGCGGGTCGGTGATGCGCTTCAACTCGCCGAGCCCATGGGGGACGCGGTCGGCGATGCGTTTGCGCCGAGAGACCGGAAACCTCGCAAGATCGCCGATCCGGATCCGTGTCGCCGGTTTGGGGCACGCGTGCAGCCCGCCGGCTTTCTGGCAGGCATGGCCACGGGTCTGTACTTGCCTGAACTCAGCGGCGCGGGCGCAAGGCCGGCGGAGCTGACCGAGCGCCCAGAACATTAGGCTCTGACGGGCCCTTGACTGGCCGGCGACCTCTCCGGTCGCCGGCCGTGCTGATTTCTTTACTTTCGACAGAATGACGAGCGGGCGCGCCTGCCCGTCCTGACAGCGCTCGCAATCGGCGGCTAGAACCGCACTGCCACCTTTGACGGTCTTGATCTTCCTGTAGCTTCCTGCCGCGTCCTGATTGCTTGCGACGCGGGTTTCGTGGATTTTCTCGGCCAGGCGGCAGGGTGTGGTCTATGACGATGGGCATGCTTGTCCCGCATGGTTTGATCGCCCTCCTCCGGGACACTGACCCCATCGTTTCGGGGAGCGGTTCGGGACGCGCTTTCATCACAGCAACGTGATAATGAAATGCCGCTGTGCGCCTCCTGCCTGATCAGGGCGGGACGTCGGGAAAAGTTCATTGGGGTTACGGAGTTCAGACCCGGTCCAAGCCAAAGCCGCCGCCAGGGCGTTCATGCCGCACCAGCGGTCATCCGCCATGAAGCGGGCCTCAAACTTATCATACGGCATCTCGGGGAGGAGGGACGATCGGCCCGTTGAAATTGTATTACAACATCGATCCAGTCCTCGGTCGTGTCCTCGCCAATGCGGCAGTTTTGCTGGGGGGACGGGTCGCAAATGCGGTCATGGGTCTGGCGGCGATCGCCCTGACGGCGCGCGCGCTCGGGCTGACGGGCTTCGGGGTGCTGATCCTGATCCACGCCTTCGCCCAGTTCCTGGGCGAGACGGTGAAATTCCAGTCCTGGCAGACGGTGCTCCATTATGGCGCGCGCCCGCTGGCCGAGGGGCGACCGGCGGATTTCGGCAAGGTGCTGCGCTTCACCCTGGCCCTGGACGCGATCGGGGCCATCGTCGGGGTCGCTGTCGGGCTGATCGCCACCCTGGCGTTCGGGGATTGGCTGGGCCTGTCGCCTGAGCATCGCCCGGCGGCGGCCCTGTATGTCCTGTCGGTGGCCTTCATGGTGTCGGCGACGCCGATGGGATTGCTCAGATTGCTGGACCGGTTTGATGTCCTGGCCCGACAGACGGCGCTGGTCGCCCTGGTTCGGCTGATCGGGTGCGGGATCGGATTTGTGACGGCGGCGTCGATGCCGGTGTTCCTGGTCTTCTGGGCCGCAGGCGTGGTCGCCGGGTTCGTCTATATCGCCTGGGCCGCCTGGTCGGAGCTTAAGGCGCGCGGCCTGCTATCCGGCCTGACCTGGCGCGGCGGCCCTCTGACCGAAGGCATGCCGGGGGCCTGGCGGTTTGCCTGGTCGACCAACCTCAGCGCTACGGTCGACGTGGCCTTCACCCATGTGATCACCCTGGCCCTCGGGGCGCTGGTGGGACCGGCCCAGGCGGCGCTGTGGCGGATCGGACGTCAGGTCGCCGACGCCATCGCCAAGCCCGCCCGCCTGCTGACCGCCTCCCTCTATCCGGAACTGGCGCGTCTGCACGCCGGCGAGGGCGGACAGGCCGGAATGTGGCGGCTGGCGCGGGTGATCGGCCTGTTGGCCGGGGTTCTGGGCGTCGCACTGATGGGGCTGACGCTGGGCGGCGGCGAATGGCTTTTGCGGATCACCATGGGGCCGCAGTTCACCCAGGCCGCCACCCTGATGACCTGGCAGGTCGGGGCCGCCGTGATCGGTCTGGTCGCCCTGCCGTTCGAACCGATGCTGGTGTCGCTTGGTCGGGCGGGCACGGCGCTTTGGGTCCGGCTGCTGGTCTGCGTCGCCTATCTGGCGTTGCTGGGACCGGTCGTGACGCGGTACGGCGCGCTCGGGGCGGCGGTCGCGCTGGTGATCGCCTCGGCGCTGATGGCGCTGGGTATGTTCGTGTGCGTGTTTTATAATCGTCGGAATCACCCGTAGGACGGGGCAGACGACGAACAGCAGGCCCGGACTTGACCACCCCCACCCCAACCGCGCCGGATCGCGTCGTCCGCCATGCCGACTTCCCCACCCTGACCCAGGCGCTGGACTTCGCGGCGACGGGCCAGACGGGCATCACCCTGTACGGCGGTCGTGGAGAATGCCTGCGCACGGTGACCTATGCCGAGTTGCGGACGGAGGCCTTGGCCCTTGCTCGCCGCCTGATCGCCAGCGGCCTGGCGCCCGGCGACCGGGTCGGCCTGGCCGCCGAGACCGACGCCGACTTCATCCGCGCCTTCTTCGCCTGCCAGTATGCCGGTCTGATGCCCGCCCCCCTGCCCCTGCCCGCGCCCTTGGGCGGCCGCGCGGCCTATGTCGAGCAGATCGCCCGGATGCTGGGCGCGGCCCAGGCCTCGGCCGTGTTCGGGCCCGCCCCCTACGCCGAATGGCTGCGCGAGGCGGCGGATCAGGCGGGCGGCATCGCGATCGGGCCGTCGCTGAACGAACTGCCTGAGGCCGTGGATGTGACCCTGCCCGACATCGGCCCCGACGACCTCGCCTATGTCCAGTTCTCGTCCGGCAGCACGCGGTTCCCGACCGGGGTGATGGTCACCCACCGTTCCCTGATGGCCAACGCGTTGGCGATCACCCGCGACGGGCTTCAGGTCGTGGCCCAGGACCGCGCCGTGTCCTGGTTGCCGCTCTATCACGACATGGGGCTGATCGGATTCCTGCTGGCCCCGCTGTGTTGCCAGATGACGGTCGATCTGTTGCCGACCAGCGCCTTCGTGCGGCGGCCCCTGCTGTGGCTGGACCTGATATCGCGCAACGGCGGCAGCGTCTCCTACAGCCCGACCTTCGGCTATGAGCTCTGCGCCCGACGGGCCGAGACGGGCTCGTCCGCGACGTTCGACTTGTCCCGCTGGCGGATCGCGGGCGTCGGCGGCGACATGGTCCGGGTCCGCCCTCTGACCGAGTTCGCCGAGCGGTTCGGCGGGTCGGGGTTCGATGCCAGGGCCTATGTCGCCAGCTATGGCATGGCCGAGGCCACCCTGGCCGTGGCAATGGCTCCGCTGGGCCGCGGCCTGCAGGTCGAGACGCTCAATCTGCTGGACCTCGAAGGCGATGGCGACGTCATCGGCGGGGCTGTCGATGAGCGATCGCGCGGTTTCGTCCGTTGCGGCCCGGCCCTGCCCGGGCACCGGATCGAGGTCCGCGATGCCGACGGTCGATCCGTCCCGGACGGCCACGTCGGGCGCATCTTCATCCAGGGGGCCAGCCTGATGCGGGGCTATTTCGGCAATCCCGACGCGACCGCTGACGTCCTGTCCGGCGACGGCTGGCTGGAGACCGGCGACCTGGGACTGATCGTCGATGGCGAGATCGTGCCGACCGGGCGGGCCAAGGATCTGATCCTGATCAATGGCCGCAACCTGTGGCCGCAGGATCTGGAATGGAGCGTCGAGGCTGAACTCGACAGGGTCCGCAGCGGCGACGTCGCGGCCTTCCACATCTCAGACGGCGACGCCGAACGGGTGGTCGTGCTGGTCCAGTCCCGGTCCGGCGATGCAGAGGCCCGCGAGACACTGACGAGCGAGGTCGCGGCCCTGCTGCGGGCCCGGCACGGGGTCGAGGCGGCGGTGCATCTGGTCGGGCCGCACGACCTGCCCAAGACGACCTCGGGCAAGCTGAGCCGGACGCGTGCACGGGTGCTGTTCCTGGCCGGAACGTTCGACGGCCTGCAGGCCTGACGATCGTGAGGCTGCGCGTCTCCATCACCGGAGCGACTGGTTTTCTAGGCCGGCGTCTGGTCAGGGCCTTTGCCGACGCGGGCTGGACCGTGCGTGTGCTGGCACGGCGCGATCCCGTCGCTGCGGTTGGCGATATCGCGGGGCTTGAGGTGACGCCCGGCGATCTTGAGGACAAGGGTGCGTTGCGGGCTCTGTGTCACGGGGCCGACGTCGTGATCCATGCCGCCGGCTTGGTGAAGGCCCGGCGCGATGAGGATTTCCACCACGTCAACGCCGAAGGAGCCGACCGGCTGGCCAGGGCAGCACAGGCGGTCGCTCCCAATACCCATGTCATCCTGGTCTCCTCCCTGGCCGCGCGGGAGCCCCAGCTGTCCCCTTATGCGGCCAGCAAACGGGCGGGAGAGGTCATGATGGCGGCCCGGTTGGGCGACCGGCTGACCATCGTCCGGCCCACCGCCATCTACGGCCCCGGCGACCGAGAAACCTTCGCCCTGTTCGCGGCCGCCGCGCTAGGATGGCCCCAGCCTGTGTTGCATCCCAAGGCCTGCATCACCCTGGTCCATGTCGCGGACGTCGCGCAGGCCCTGCTCGCACTGGCCCAGCGCTCACCCCGTTCGGCGTCGGTCGCGATCTGCGACGATCGCCCGGAAGGTTACAGTTGGGCCGAACTGACCGTTGCGGCGGCCCGGGCCGTGGGGCGCGAACCCACCACATTTCGCATCCCCGAAAGCGCCCTCAAACTCGCAGGCGTAGTGTCCGGGCTGTCCCGGCTTTCCGGTCGCTCTTCAGTCCTAACGCCCGGAAAGGCCCGCGAAATCCTGCACCGCGACTGGAGCGTTTCACCAGAAGAACGCGGGCCGGCACCTGCTGTCGTCTTCCCCCTTGTCCACGGATTCACCGACACCGTAGCTTGGGCGAGACGCGCGGGCTGGCTCTAATGGGACAAACGAGCATCAGACGTGTGACAGTTCTCTGGCAATTTGTCAGAGAGCCGATTAGGCAGTGGATGTTGGAGTCCCATGGGTAGGCGCGCGTGAGCCAGTCGGCAGTGACGGACCTGACGGTCCATCAGATCCAGCAGGCGGTCGAGTCGGTGCTCGGACGTTCTGTGACGATCGACCGTGACACCGACATCGCGCGTGATCTGGCGGTCGATTCCCTGGCCTTGATGAACATCGTCATGGAGTTGGAGGACGCGTTCGACGTCTCCATGCCGCTGGACCGACTGGCGACGGTTCAGACCATCGGCGACCTCGCCGACATAATTTCATCCCTGCGTCAGGCGGCCTGAAGAATGGCTCTGTTCGATCGATATCTGCCTCAGGTCGAGGCCTACCAGTCCATCCGCGCGTTCGGGGCCGACCCGTTCAGCATGCGGTTCGATGCCATCCTGTCGCCGACAGAGGCCGAGTACGGCGGGCGACGCGTCATCCTGCTGGGCACCAACAACTATCTGGGCCTGACGTTCGACCCGGCCTGTATCGAGGCGTCGGTCGAGGCGACGCGGACCTGGGGCACCGGCACGACCGGCTCGCGCATCGCCAACGGCAGTTTCGACGGCCACCTGACCATGGAGACGGCCCTGGCCGCCTTCTATGGCCGGAAACACGCCATGGTCTTCACCACCGGCTACCAGGCCAATCTGGGCGTCCTGTCGTCCCTGGTCGGGCGCGGCGATCATCTGATCCTGGACGCCGACAGCCATGCCAGCATCTATGATGGGGCGCGGCTGGGCCATGCCGAGGTCATCCGCTTTCGTCACAACGACCCGGAGGATCTGGCCAAGCGCCTGCGCCGTCTGGGCGATGCGCCCGGAAACCGGATGATCGTGGTCGAGGGCATCTATTCGATGATGGGCGACGTCGCGCCGCTTCGCGAGATCGCCGCGATCAAGCGCGAGACGGGCGCCTATCTGATGGTCGACGAGGCCCATTCGCTAGGCGTGCTTGGGGCGACCGGCCGCGGCCTGGCGGAGGCGGCGGGTGTCGAGGACGATGTCGATTTCATCGTCGGCACCTTCTCAAAAAGCCTGGGCGGGATCGGCGGCTATCTGGTGTCCGACATCGCCGACTTCGACGTGCTTCGGGTCGTCAGCCGCCCCTATATGTTCACCGCCTCCCTGCCGCCCGCCGTGGTCGCCTCGACGCTGAAGGCGCTGAAGCGGATGCAGGCCGAGCCGGGGCTGCGATCGAAGCTGGCGGCCAATTCGCAACGGCTGTTCGACGGACTGAACGCCATGGGATTGACCACGGGTGCGACCGCATCGCCGATCGTGGCGGTGGCCATGTCGGACACGGCCGAGGCGCTGGCCTTCTGGAACGGCCTGCTGGCGCAAGGCGTCTATCTGAACCTGGCCCTGCCGCCCGCGACGCCGGACAGCCGGCCGTTGCTCCGCTCCAGCGTCAGCGCGGCCCATAGTTTCGAGCAGATCGACGCCGTTCTGGACGCCTTCGCCACCGTCGGCCGGTCGATGAATCTGGTGGCCCCCGCCGCTCAGCGCGCCTCCCGCTGAGCCCGGCGCTTTAGCCGCCATAGCCGGTAAAGCACCCCCGCCGAGGCCAGTACCGGATGCCGAATCCGCCACGGGGTCAAAGGAACGACCAGTCCGGTGTGACGCTCGATCTTCCAGGCCGCGTACTGGGTCGCGCCGGTGAAGGTGAAGGCGGCCTTGACCAGGCGGGCGATGTTCAACGGCTTGCCCAGCCTTCGCCGTCGCCGCCATTCGCTCAGGATGCGGTGACGCTCGGTCGGGGTCAGAGACGGGCTCAGACGCCCGCCGTCCTGCTGAAACGCGATCCCGCCCGCCGTCCAGGCCAGCGGCAGGATGGCGGCATAGCGATCCGGATCGAAACCGACGATCTGATCCTCGCGCCCGGCACGCTCGACCCGAAACTCGGCGCGATAGGTCTGGGCGAACAGGGCCCGCCACCAGACCAGCAGCTCGCCGCTGCCCGGCCCCAGCACGGCGGCATAGCGGGCGGCGGTGATGGCCGAGTCGGCGACGGCGCGCGTCACCGCATGGCGGTCCGCGTCGCCCCTGGTCCAGACTAGGGCGGAGGGCTGGACGAACCGGGTCCAGATGGTGGTGTCCAGCCGCTGGCCCGCGCCCGCCTCGGCAAATGTGTTCAGCGGCAGCACGGCGATCTTGGCCCGCAGCACCGCTTCGCCTTGGTTCCATTCGCGGAAATCCACCTCGGGCCACAGCTTGCGCTCACGCCAGCCGCGCAGGCCGGTCCGGTGCGGCCCGTCGGTCAGGATGTAGAAGTCCAGCACCCCATCCAGATCGCCCGTCCGCAGGATCGACCCGTAGAAGAGCACCGCCGCCGTATCCTGTTCCGCCGCCAGAGCCTCGGCGAAGGCGCGCACGGCCTCCGGAACCGGCGTGGCCAGGTCGCGCGCGACCAGATCGATCAGGGGCCCGGTCACGCGGCCACGAAGGTGACGGTGGGCCCCTGACGCACCGCGACGTGCCCGCCCGGATAGACTTCGCCATCGAGCACGAAGGCCTCCAGACCGTGGAGCGACACCGTCTGCGGGCTGTGACGCCGATAGCCAGCGCTTTCGAGCCAGGTCGGTTCACGTCCGGCCAGTATGGCAACCAGGGCCGGAATCAGCCGACGCGGCGGGGCATCGACGTCGAGCAGCTTCAGACCTGGACGCGGTCGTCCGAACGGTCGGAATTTCAGCGGGAACCGTTCCAGGGTGCTGGCCAGGATCAGGAACCGCTGTCGGGCCTCGCTCGCGCTGCCGTCAAGGGCCTGGGCCAGCCGCTCGCCCGCGCCGAACCCCTGCGCGCCGCCGAAAGCCGTACTGAAGACGGCTCCGATCAGGGCGGCCCCGACCGCCAGACTGTCGATCACCCCGATCCGGTGCGCGCCGGTCGCCATCCGCGTGGCCCCGACATAGGCCCCGGTGCCGAAGACGAACCCACGGAGCGCGGGCGTGGCCTCGCCCTCGCGGGTGACCTCTATCATGGGCCGGGATGCTCGGTTGGCAGGCGATCGCGCCGCCGCGATCGCCGCCTCGACCGACCAGCGCGCGGGGCCGCCCAGGTCGCGCGCCAGCACATTGGTCTTGCCGTGCGGCACGACGGCCAGCAGCGGCAACCGGCCCTCGAATGCTGGCCAGGCCCGTGTCAGCACGTCTCGCAACGTCCCATCCCCGCCATCGACGATCAGCAGATCGACCCTAGCTTCCGCCATGGCCTCAAGAGCGGTCGCCAGAGCCTCGGGCGTTTCCGGGGCGGCATGGATCACGTCCGGCGACACAGCCCCAGGCGACCGGGCGCGGTTCCTGTGGCTGCGTGGATTGTGGATCACCCCGACCCGCATCACACCTCCAGCCAGGACACCAGCGGACGCCGCGCGCCCAGCCCTTGAACGATCTGGACCGCGTGGACGACCAGGCACAGGGCCGTCCAGACGCCGACGGCGATGAGGCCGATGTCGGGCCGACCGACCAGGGTCGCCGCGCTCAGCAGCAGCAGATTGGGGTTCCGCCGCGCCGTGATCAGCCGGAAGAAGCTGTCGAACCGCCGCCAGGCGTGCATATGCATGCCGAACAGCCGGATGAAGATTCCCTCCTCGATCCGCTGCGCGACATAGCCGCCGACGATGACGGCCAGCAGCAGTTCCGGATGCGGCAGGTCGAACCCTGACGCCTGTACTCCCACGAACCAGGCCCACCACCAGAACGGTGGATGGATCAGGTCGATTCCATGGTCGAACACATTGCCCCAGGGCGACGACCGCAGCGTGACCCGCGCCAGCTTGCCGTCGACCGTATCGAGAAAGGTCATGACCCAGGCCGCGACCAGCCCCCAGCCGAACTCGCCGACCCAAAACAGATACATCGCCACCAGCACCAGGATCAGGCTGGCGAAGGTGACCTGGTTCGGGCTGATCCCGGTCAGGGCGCACCAGCGGGTCGCGATCCGCGCTGGAACCGGCCAGACGTATTTGGTCACCAGATCGGTGATTCCCTTGTACGATCCCTGGAACAGCCGGGCCTCGACAGCGCGGGCATTGCCGGCGTCCAGCCGCTCCAGCACCGGGGCCTCGCGCTTCCTCAGGGCGCTGTTGTAGGTCAGGTCTGCAGGGTCGAGCCGGGTCAGGTCGCGCAAGACAGCGGATGCAGCATTTCCAGCCAGCAGGGCTTCTGCGGCGACATCGGCGTTCGCCTCCCGCACATGGGCGGCGACGGGCGCACCTTCGGCGCCGATCATCACACTATCGGGCCTTACCATGACGGCCTTGATCAAGGCTTCGTCGAACACGTGGTCGGCCCGTGCCAGGACCACCGTGCCCGAACCCGCTGACGCGCCCTGCGAAACGCCCGCCCGCGCGAAGATGCGGCCCAGCCGTTCGGCCGAACTCATGCCCCAGATCCGCGCCGAGCCCTCACCCAGCACCCGCGCGCAAGGCGTGGCATCCGTCATCTGCTATACGCCCCGTTGTCGGCCCGCTCGCGGGGCCCGAATCTTCATAAAACAACTGCGGCCGCCGTGGCCAGAAACTCATCCGATTGCCCCCTTTTCGTCTGGCCCACCTGTCGGATCCACACCTGCCGCCACCTCCTATGCGGCTGGTCGAGCTGCGACTGAAGCGGCTGGTCAGCGGCCTGGCCTGGCGTCGCAAGGTTCATCATCACCGCCCCGAGGTCTTGGCGACCCTGGTGGCGGATATCGCCGCGACCGGGCCGGACCACATCGCGGTCACCGGCGACCTGATTAATTTCTCGACCGAGGCCGAATACGCTGCTGCGTCAGATTGGCTAGGCACGCTGGGCCCCACCGCCGATGTCACGGTCTCGCCAGGCAATCACGACGCGCTTGTCGGACCCGCGAACCCTGCGCGATTCGCTCCTTGGCGAACCTGGCTCGGTGATGAAGGCGATGGCTTCCCCTTCATGCGGCGACGCGGCCCGGCGGCCATCCTGAACCTGTGTTCGGCCATCCCGACGCCGGTGCATCTGGCCCAGGGGCAGCTTGGGGCCGATCAGATCGCGCGGCTGGAGGCCGAGCTGACGGCGGCGCGGCAGGCCGGTCTGTGTCGGATCGTCCTGATCCATCATCCGGTCGCGGACGGGGTTGTGGCGGATCGCAAGGCCCTGACCGACCGGCCTGCGCTTCAGGCCATGCTGGCGCACGCTGGGGCGGAACTGATCCTGCACGGCCATGCCCACCGATCGACCGTGTCGTCGGTCGCGGGACCGGACGGACCGATCCCGGCGCTGGGCGTGCCGTCCGCCTCGATGTCGCCCGGTCAAGGCGAGGCGGCGCGCTGGCACGAGATCGCGATCACGCCCTGCGAGACGGGCTTCGATATCGACATTGCCGCACGCGGTATTCAGCCGGACGGTACGATGGCAAGCCTCGGCGGCTATCGTCTGGCGACCGGCATCAAAGGCGAAATCAGCTGACCAGGACGGCCATAATGGCGTGACTGGCAAGGATAGGGCGAATCGCAATCGCGAAATGGCGCTATTCTAATATGGCCGTGCGGAGTCAGGGATAGCGGGTCTGGATCCGGATCGTGTTGTCGCCCGGCGTCACCGCGAACCGCACCGAGCGGAATGACGGCAGCCCCAGCCGCGCCGGAGCGTCGTTGGAAAAGCCGAACCCCTCGGTGGGGCGACCGATGGCGCTGCGGTCGAAATCGCTGTCGCCGTCGGCGTCGTGATAGATGACCACCGCATAGGTGCCCGCCTCCGGCAGGTTGAAACAGGCCCGCGTCGTCGGCGCCACCGCCCGCGTCCGCACCCGCAGCAGCTTGCCACCGGGAGCCAGGAACCGCCGCGCATTGTCGGGATAGATCGTCACTGCGATCTGGCCCTCGGGCGCCCGCACGCCGTTGACGATGACGTTCAGCCGCGTCCCGCCATCCGCCGCGCCCTCGCAGGTCTGGGCCTGGACGGCCCCCGCCGAGGCGATCAACGCCGCACCGGACACCAGGGCCGCGATCAGGAAAGGTCTGGCTTTCACGATTTCTCTCTGTTTCCTATAGGCCGCGCCGGTCCGGACCGGTTATCTTGGCCATCATGACCAATCCGACCGCAACCGCCTTTGGATATCCGCACACGCTTGTCGCGGAAACAACTCATTGGCTTGTTCTGGTCCGGCCGAAACAGCCCACATGGGGATCGCTGGCCCTGGTGTGCAAGGAGCCGGTCCAGGCCTTCGCCGACCTCAGCGCCGAGGCGTTCGTCGATCTGAAGGTCGCGACCAGCGGCATCGAGGCCATGCTGGGTCGATTGGTGGCCTATGAGCGGATCAACTATCTGATGCTGATGATGGTCGACCGCGACGTCCATTTCCACGTCATCCCCCGGTACGACGGGACGCGCGAGGACGCCGGTCTGACGTTCGCCGACGCCGGATGGCCCGGCCCGCCCGCCGTGGGCCAGACGGTCGATCTGGACGCCGATCAGGCCGAGAACCTGGCCCGACGGCTTGGTGAAGCCTGGCCCCGGACGGAGGTGGCGGCGCAGTGATCCGGCTGCGCATCCTCGACCGCTATTCGCTCCGGCTGACGCTTTGGCCGATGGTCGGGGCGATCGTCGTGACGCTGGTGGCGCTGTTGCTGGAGCGGGTGCTGCGGCTGCTGGACGCCCTGTCACAGAGCGACGGACGGTTCGGTTTCGTGCTGGAGCTGACGGCCAATCTCGTTCCGCATTATCTGGGCCTGACCCTGCCTGCTGCCTTCTTCGTGGCCCTGTTCATCGTGGTTTCGCGGCTGAACGACGGGTCCGAGATCGACGCCATGCTGGCGAGCGGCCATTCCCTGACCCGGATCGCGGCTCCGTTTGTCGGGCTGGGCGTCGCCCTGATGGTCCTCAGCATCATGCTGTTCGGCTTCGTCCAGCCCTATAGCCGATATGCCTACCGCTCGGTCCTGCACAGCGCCCAAAGCGCGGGCTGGAGCGGGGCGGTGCCGGAACGGGCGGTGATAACCACTGACGACGGCCTGCTGATCACCGCCAACACCACCGATGCCTCAGGCCGGTCGTTGAAGGGCGTCTTCATCCGCCAGCTCAACCCGAACGGCGCCGAGCTGATCACTACCGCCGACCGAGCCGATGTCTCGATAAATCCTGAGAGCGGCACCGCCACCGTCACCCTGCACCAGGGTCGCCAGATCCGGATCGGTCGCGACGGCAGGCCTAAAGTCTTCGTCTTCAGCGGCTTCTTCGCCGACATCCCCCTGACAGGGCCCACGAAGCTGCTGCGGGATCGCGGCGGTGATGCGCGCGAGCTGACGCTGGTCGAGCTCGTGACCGGAGGAGGTCGGACCATTCCGCTGCAGGAACGGATGGCCGAGTTCTATGGCCGACTGGCGCGAGCCCTCGCTCTCCCGCTGCTGCCGCTGCTTGCGCTGCCGCTGGGTCTGGCGGCCAAGCGGGGCGGGCGGGCGCCCGGCGTCATCCTGGCCGGGGTCATCCTGATCGCGTTCCAGAACCTGCTCCAGCTCGGACAGGGGCTGGCGACCAGCGGGCGCGCCGACGCCATCGTCGCCGTGGGCCTGCCTTTCGCGGGGTTCGCGGGCCTGTGCGTCTGGATCTTCGTGGGCAGCCGCCGACGCCCCGGCGACACCCCGATCGCCCGGCTGACCCAGCGCCTGGGGGCGGTAACGGGGCGTGTGATCCGGCTGATCCCCGCACGGCGGCCCGCCCGCGCATGATCCTGGCCCGTTTCATCCTCAAGGTCGTGGGGTTCCGCATTCTGGCGGCGCTTGCCGTGCTTTTCGCTGTGCTTCAGGTGCTCGACCTGCTGGACGCGACGACCGACGTGCTGGACCGCGGGCTGGGTGTCAGCGGCGTGATGAGATATGCCGCGCTGCGCGCGCCAGGCCTGCTGATCCAGGCCATGCCCATCGCGGTCCTGGCCGGCAGCCTGCTGGCCTTCACCCAGCTGGGTCGGGAGAGCGCGATCATCGCCATGCGGGCCAGCGGCGTCTCTACGTTTCGCCTCATCGGCCTGTCGCTACCCGCGGCCCTGGTCGTCGTCGCGGCCCATCTGGTGATCGGCCAGGCGATCGCCCCGCGCACCGATTCCGCGCTGGAACACTGGTGGCGGGTCACCGAACCGGTGGGTGATCGGAAGCCGCCGGAAAGCCGCAGCTTTCGCGTCGGAGCCGACATCGTCACCGCCACCGCAAATCCCGACCGCGACACCAGCCTGATCGACGTCCGCATCTATCGCCGGACGCCGGCGGGCTTGTTGGTGACCCGGACCACGGCGTCTACGGCCCGTTTCGACAACGGCGCCTGGACCCTGAGCGACGCAAGGACCGTGACGATCGCACAAGGGGGCGAGGGTGTTCGTGATGTCGTGCGCATGACCTGGCCGACCACCCTCCGTCCCGTCGATATCCAGACCGTATTTGGCGACACGGCCACGACCACCTCGGCGGAAGCCCGCCGCGCGCTGCGTGAGGGCGCGGCCCTGCGGTCCCCCGCCTTCTACCAGATGACCCTGCATCGGGCCTGGTCGACGCCATTCGCGTCGCTTGTCATGCTTCTGCTGGCGATCCCGGTGGGCTTGGTCAGCTATCGCGGCGCCCAGGCTCCCGTTGTGCTGGCGCTTTGCCTCGGGGCCGGGTTGCTGTTTCTGGTCGTCGACGGGCTACTGGCGGCCGTGGGCGAAAGTGGGGTTTTGCCGGTGCTGCTGGCCGCCTGGGGCGGGCCGATCGTATTCGCCGCCGCCGCCATGATGGTCCTGTTGCGGGAGGAAGGCGCATGATGCCGTTGCAGATCGTCCCGGTCGCCACACCGGCGGAGCTGGACCGGTTCATCGCGCTGTCCGACCGGATCAACGCGGGGGATCCGAACTATGTGCCGCCGCTGCGGATGGAGCGACGCGATGCCCTGTCGCCCAAGAAGAACCCCTTCTTCGCCCATGCCGATGTCCAGCTGTGGATGGCGATCCGCGACGGGCGCGACGTCGGCCGGATCAGCGCCCAGATCGACCACTTGGCCCCACCCCGCGCGGACGGTCCCGATGGCCATTTCGGCCTGATCTGCGCCGAGGACGACGCCGCCGTATTCGCCGCCCTGTTCGAGACCGCCGAGTCCTGGTTAAAAGCGCGGGGCTGTCGCCGGGCTCTGGGTCCGTTCAACCTGTCGATCAACGAGGAGGTCGGCCTGCTGATCGACGGCTTCGACACCCCGCCGATGGTGATGATGGGCCACGACCCGGCCTATGCAGCTTCCCGGATCGAGGCTTTGGGCTATGCCAAGGCCAAGGACGTCTTCGCCTATACCTCGTCCTTCGACCACGACCTGCCCGCGCCGGTCACGCGGCGGGTAAAACGCGGGCCGCCGCCGGGCCTCGTGCTGCGCCCGCTCGACATGCGCCGTTACGATGCCGAGGTCGATGCCTTGACCGACATCCTAAACGACGCCTGGTCCGACAATTGGGGGTTCACGCCCGTCACCGAGGCGGAGACCCGTCAACTGGCAATTGCGCTGAAGCCAGTGATCGATCCGCGCCTGACCTGGTTCGCCGAGATCGACGGCGACGTAGCCGGTTTTGTCGTCTTCCTTCCCAACGTCAACGCGGCGATCGCGGACCTGAAAGGGCGGTTGCTGCCTTTCGGTTGGGCCCAACTGCTGTGGCGGCTGAAGGTGCGGCGCGTCAAATCGATCCGCGTTCCCCTGATGGGGGTCAAGCGTCGCCATGCTAGGACACAGAAGGGGATCATGGCGCCGTTTCATCTGGTGCATATCGCCCGCAGCCAAGCCCGCGCACTGGGCTATCGGCACTGCGAGATGTCGTGGATCCTCGAGGACAACACGGCCATGCGAGGCATCCTCGAATCGCTCGGGGCCCGCATCTACAAGACCTATAGAATCTATCTGAAGACGCTCGTTTGACCGGCTTCACGGCCCTGATCCTGGCCGGCTCGCGCGGCGGCCCGGAGCCCGTGGCCAACTACGCCGGCGTGGCGCACAAGGCCCTGATCCCGGTCGACGGGACGCCGATGATCCTGCGCGTGGTCGCCGCCTTGGGTGAGGCCGGAGCCAGCCGGATCGCCGTCTCGACCGACGAGGCCGAGGTCATGGCGTTGTTGGCCGGGTATGAGGTCGAATGCATGCCTCCAAGCGCCCAGCCCAGCCTCAGCGTCCTGTCGGCCTTCGAAGCCCTGGGGCCGCCGCTTCTGGTGACGACGGCGGACCACGCCCTGCTGCGTCCAGAATGGATCACCCAGTTCCTCGCCGACATGCCGCCCGAGTGTGACCTGGCCCTTCTGCTGGCCGAACGGCGAGTGGTGGAAGCGGATGCTCCACGGACGAGGCGGACCTGGTACCGGTTCGGGCGACGGGCCTGGTCCGGCTGCAACCTGTTCTATCTGGCTACGCCCAGGGCCGCCGACGCCCTGGCGTTGTGGCGGAAGGTCGAGGTCCATCGCAAACAGCCGTGGCGCGTGGCGCGCCTGATCGGCCTGACGAGCCTGGCGCGTTATCTCAGCGGGCGCCTGACGATCCACGAGGCCGTCGCCCGTCTCGGAGACTCAATCGGGGTCCGGGCCGCTGTCGTGCCAAGCCGGTTCGGCCTCGCCGCCGTGGATGTGGACAAGCCCGAAGACCTCGAACTGGTCCGTTGGATCGTCGAGGATCAGCGCGCCAGCCAACCCTGAACCAGGGCTTCGTTGGTTGCCACATCGGCCAGGAAATCCATCTCCCCCCAGCCCAACCCCTCGATCGAACAGACGCTGACGCCCCCGCCTTCGCGTGCCAGCTCGTGGATGATGCTTAGATACCACCGGCGCAGGTTTTCCGGATCGCGCAGCGCCGCCTCCATCGCAGACCGGAAACGGGCAGCGCCCCGGTTCGAGAACCGCAGGAAGCCGATCGATTCGGCGTCATAGGTCTGGATTGTCTTACCTATGGCCAAAAGATCGTCGCCACGCGTCTCGACCTTCATGTCGTCGGCGTCATAGGTAGGCTTGCGATCGACGGTCACGACGATGTCGGTCATTGGGGCCGCGATCAGTCTGTCTGCAATAGCGGGCTCGAACAGGGTGTCCCCGTTCAGCAGCAGAACGTCCTCCTCGAACCGATCGCGTACAATCCAGCAGGAGGCCAGGTTGTCGGCCACCCCGTAAAAGGGGTTGTAGACGGTCGAGACCGCCATGGCCCCCAGTTTCAGTCTGCCGATCTCGTCCTCGACCAGCGAGGCCCCGAAACCGGTGACCACGATAACCTCTTCCACGCCCGCCGCCTGAAGATGCGTCAGTTGCCAGGCCAGCAGGCTGCGCCCGCCCAGTTCCACCAGGCATTTCGGCCTTGCCTCTGTTAGTGGCAACAGCCTCTTGCCCTGGCCCGCGCTCAGGATGATGGCCCGTTTTGTCGTCACCCGGATTGTCCCTGCATGAAGCCCATGATGGCTCGCGCCGCCCGCTCGGAGGCCGGTTCGGGGCCGGTCGAGAAGGTCTCGGCGAAGCCCGCGGTCTGGGCAGCCAAGAAATGCCGGTGATTCCGCCGTGCCGCATCGATGGCCTCGACCAGATCGATCGTGGTCTCCCGAACCGGCCCGAACCGCCAATGCCCATAGTTCTCGTCGCCCTGCCAGTCGACGCCCCCGGCGTTCAGGAAGACACAGGGTTTGGGCGTGCGCAGGAACTCGTAGACCTGGCTGCTCACGTCGCCAAGGTAGACGTCAGCCAATGTGGTCCAGGTCATGTCGATCGACCGGTCACTGCCGCGATCGATGTGGATGTGAGGCCGACCCTCATAGTCGTCCAGCAGCCCCGCCCAGCGCGCCCTCGCCGCCCTGCCGTCCAGCAGTCGGACGTGAGGCGCCACGACCAGGTTGTAGCGATCCTGATCGGCGAAGGCGCTGAGCACATCCGCGCCGAACCGTTCCCACGAGCCAAGATTGGAGAAATGAGGATTGTAGAGCACCACGGGCCTGTCATTAGCGAACGGTCGAAAGCTCGGATCTCGGATAGCATCCGCCGCCTCGAACTTGGGGTAGCCGATGACCGCGTGGTGACCCTCACGGATCAGGCCCTCGCGCTGCATCCGCGCCCGGTGCTTCTCGCCCGCCATCAGGACGAAGTCGAAATCCGCGATCCGCCGATCAAATCCGGCCGCCCGGTCCCCCGCCCCATGGTCCAGATGAATGAACCGAGGCCGGGTAACCCCCAGCCGCTTCAAAAATATAGACGTCCGCTCCGGCACGGCGATGGCGTCCGATTCGTTCAACCAGCCTGCTGCGGTCACCATTGTCAGAAGTTTTGGCGGGTTCCTGCCGCCCGAGATTGTCTGGGCGATAGAAAGAAGCGACGAACTTATATTGTAATACTCGATTGTTGCGTCGCCCAGTCGAGAGGCTGCGAACCGAGCGTATTCGAGCTGCCAAGCGCCAGGCGACGCAATAACGACGCGCGCTTCGGATTTCGCAGCCAAGCGCACTGCTGTTGGCAATCCATGCAGCAGTTGATGATTTTGCGCATTGAATAGAAAGACTATCTTCACCTCGGCATTGGCGTCCCGACGAGTCTTAAATAAATAGGCTTCATAATCTACAATAATGATACAGCGCCACCTTGGCGTTGCGCATATAGAACATGATGTCCAGCCACGTCGCCAATATAGAAAATACCATGGATTCTGATCCAACGCCGTCACCGACCGCTACGCCTATAACCCGTCCGCGTCGTCGAGGGACGCTCATCTCAGCGGCATCGATCAGGGCCCTAACCGTAGCCATATATGAAGGCCTTTCAAGCCGCCTAGCTTAGACCGACGCCTATGAATGCCGGCTCTCGTGTTGGATCGTAACGGAGTGGGCACAGGTCGCCGTTGGCGGAGCGTCGACCGAAGGTCGTCGGACTCCGGGTCCTCGACGTTAACCGCCAATCGATGTAGGTTGTGGGTCAACAGAGTAGGTGGCCGATGTTTTCAGCGTGGCGAGATATTGCAGTCTTCGTCGATGAGACCGGGGCTGGAGATCGGATCGCTCGTCAGGCGGCAATCCTTGCGAAACGTCACAACGCGCATCTGGTCGGAATATTCGGGATGGCGCGCGAACCATCCCATCCGTCGGACGACTTCGCGAGGGGCAGGCAAGGGATACAGCACGTCATAGCCAAACGCCGCGAAGAGGAGGCCGGCAAAGCACTCGCCGCTGGGAAACAGTTCAGCGATCTTCTGAGAGACTACGACGTCGGAACTGAGTTTCGAGTCGTGTGGCGCGGCGACACCGCTGATGATATTGTCCTGAATGGCCTGAACTGCGATTTGATCATCGCAAGCCATCCAAAGCTCGATAATCTTCCAGACAACTGGTCAGGCGAACACCTTTTGCTTGTGACGAGCGCCCCTGTGTTAAGAATCCCCACCGGCTGGGAAGATCGATCTGTGGGTAAGAATGTGCTGATTGCCTGGAATGGCAGCCGGGAAGTTCGCCGAGCGGTCAACGACGGCATGCCTCTTCTCGGCACTGCCGATTCGGTTACAGTGCTGACTGTAGATCATGATCGCATACCTGGGGGTATCGGATCGACGGCCGACGATGCCGTCCGCCATCTCCTAAGGCATGACATAGACGCCAACCTCTCCTCGATTGAGTCCGGGGGCCGCCCGGTTGCAGACGTCATTCTAGACTACGCAGCTTCTATCAGCGCCGATTTGCTTGTTCTTGGCGCCTACAGTCATCCCCGAACGATCGAGCGTCTGTTCGGCGGCATCACCCGTTCGTTGCTGGCCGATGCCGAGATGCCCCTGCTCATGTCTCGCTGAAGCGTCAGGGTCAGTCGAGTGCAAGTCACTGGACCGGCGCCGCGGCGTTGCAGGACGGCTTTCGAAAGCAGGAGAATGCTGAGGGGATATCAGGCAGGCTTTTTCGAGCAGCCAGAACGACTTCGAGAAAGGGTCGGGTCCAAAGTGACATTGACCCGGATGCCGGAACGGACCGTGCCGGATCGGGCTCTCGTCGCCGATCGCACTATGAGGTCGTTCTTCGTTTTAGTCTCACCCCGAAGTCTTGCATTCCGGGGGGCGTCGTCGAGGGACAGGACTCCGACCGCCTGACGCACCATCATGGCCTCCGGGCCTCGCTGAACTCGATCGCTTCATCTTCTCTCCATGTTCAGAGCCCAAGCGCAGAACAAGAAACCAGATCAGATCGCTCCAAAGCTTCAGGGGCAGGTCAGAGCGTCACCGCCATCAGGCGTCAGTCGCTGGCTCAATACCGTCAAGCCCGAGGCGCCGGCCGGCAAGGCCATCTTCGACAACTCCGCTGCCCACAGACACCCCTGGGTGATCGACGGGCTGAAGCGCCGGCCACAATGGAGGCTCCATTTCACGCCGACCTCGGCGCCGGGCCCAACGCCGTCAAGGGCGTTGTCCCCATCCTTTCCAAGCGTCGTCTCGCCCGTTGCGACTTCAACGCGTCGTCGCTCTCCCGGCCGCCGTCAACCGCTTCGTCGGACGACATTCAGCAGCCCAAGTCCTTCTTCCGGACCGCCGAGCCAGACAGAATGATCGCCGCAGCCAACCGGCGCCCAGACGCAGGGATTTAATCCATAGAGGGCGGTTGTGGGCGATGATCTATTAGACTGCCCTCGGGCCGACGCCGAGTGACATCACCGCCATCCAGACCGCCATGGCGATCATCATCAGGTTCTCGGTGAGCGATAGGAAACCCAGAGGCACATTGCTGTCGCCGCCGACGCAGGCGCATTTCAGTTCCCTCTTGTCGATATAGACGGCCTTGAACACAGAGATCGCGCCGATGCCTCCGATGACCAGGGCGACGGGCGCCGACAGCCAGGTCAGCACGCCCGCGACCATCAGTGCGCCCGCTCCAAACTCCGCGAAGGGGTAGATCTTGCCATATGGGACCCAGCGCTTGGCCAAGAGGTCGTAATTCAGGAACATGGACGAGAAACTCTCGATGTTCTGGAGTTTCAGCATCCCCAGCACCATCATAGACAGCGCAATGAACCACTCGCCCGCCCGCCCGGTCAGCGGGGTTCCGTAGATGACAAGGCTAAGCATTGAGGCCATGACGGCGGTCGTCAGGAAAACGACCAGCACCGGCGTATAGGTCGTCGCCTTGGGGTCGCGGACCTTGAGGCCCAGGTTGCGACGCAGGTCGTCGTGACCGCCTATCCGCTGTCCGTCGATGAAGACCTGGGGTGTCGTGTTCACGCCGTACTGGGCCTTGAAGGCGTCGGTCTGCTCGCGGGTCGTCAGCCAGTGGTCCTCGACCCGATAGCCCCGGCTTTTCAGCAGGTGACGGGCTTTGAGCCCCCAGGGGCAGGTGTGGTCGGGCATCACCATGCGATAGATGATGGCGGTCTTGGTCATTGCAGCCTCCGTGACATTGAAACCGGAGGCCCGCCCCCAAGTTCCGTAGCACGACGGAGTCAAGCGTGAGTGTGCGGACTATCGCAGCCCTGACGCGAGAGGAGGATGTGGCTTTTGATCTGCTCCCGCCAACGCTGGCTCCTCAGCCGGCGTCAACGCACGCCGATTCCGAACATGTTTACCGCCCTCCTCGCTGCTGAGGCGGAAAGACCCGAAGCCTCATCACCTTAGCAGCCGATGGACGAGGCCCGCGTCCAGGCTCAAGAGGATGCGTGAAATGACCAGCACCGTCCGATGCGGCGGGACGCCGCTCAAGACTCAATCCAGCGTCGTCCGGTACCGAAGGATGGCGAGCGCCGTGATCACCACGACGAAGGCGACCAGCGCCATCACGCTTGGCCACGCGTCGGCCAGACCAACGCCCTTCAACAAGGCGCCGCGGACAATCCTCAGAAAATGGGTGACAGGAATTAATGACCCGAGGGCCTGGGCCCAGTCAGGCATGCCCCGGAAAGGGAAGAGAAAGCCGGAGAGCAGCATGGACGGCAAAATGTAGAAGATGGACATCTGCATGGCCTGCATCTGGGTTTGGGCGAGGGTCGACAGGAAGAACCCAAGCGCCAGAGATCCCACGATGAACAGCATGACCCCGACGATGAGGGCGTCCCAGCCCCCGACCATGGGGACGTCGAACAGCAGCCGAGCCATCACCAGGAACAGGGTCACCTGAACAATCCCCACCCCGACATAGGGGGCGAGCTTGCCGATCATGACTTCGAGCGGCCGCACAGGCGTCGCCAGCAGGCTTTCCAACGTACCGCGCTCCCGCTCGCGCGCCATGGCCAGCGACGTCATCATGACCAGGGTCATCGACAGGATGACCCCCAGAAGGCCGGGAACGATGTTGAAAGCGGTTATCCCTTCCGGGTTATAGCGCCTGTGAACGATCACCTCGAACGGGGCGCCCTGGGTGGACCGGACCAGCGGGCCGGTCAGGTCGCGAGCCAACGCCTGTGCCGGAAGGCCTGCGAGCGCGGCGAGGGCGCCGCCCGTCGCCGAGGGATCGGCGGCGTCGGCCTCGATCAGAATCGCCGGATTCTCGCCCCGCACGACCCTGCGCGTGAAATCCTGGGGGATCACCACCGCGAACTGGACCTCGCCCCGCGCCAAGGCCTGGTCGAGTTCGGCCTGGCTGTTGGCCGACTGGGTGATGAGAAAATAGCCGCTGTTCGTCAGGGCGCTCAAAAATGAGCGCGAAAAGCTCCCATGATCCTGAACATAGACCGCGGTCGGCAGATTTCGGGGATCGTCGTTGATGGCATAGCCGAACAAGACCAGCTGCAGGATCGGCATGATCAGGATCATGGCGTAGGCGAGGTGGTCGCGCGTGAGCTGTATGAACTCCTTGGCCATGACGGCCCAGATTCGTGTCGCCGAAAGCATCAGCTCGATTCTCGCTGAAGGTCAGCCGTCAATTGTATGAACACGTCCTCAAGGGTCGGCCGGGTTTCCGTCCACACGATCGGCGCCTCACTCAACGGTGCGATCGCCTTTTCCAGTGCGGCGCGATCTCGGCCGGAGACGTGCAGCGTCGTTCCGAACACCGTCGCCATTTCAACGCCGACCTGGTCTCTGAGGCGTGGAACGAGCCGGCCTACATGAGGCCCCTCCGCCAAGAAGGTGGTCAATCCGGACTCATCGATGACCTGGTCGGCCGTGCCCCGAGCCAGCGTTCGACCTCCGGCGATATAGGCGATCTCGTGACACCGTTCGGCCTCGTCCATGTAGTGGGTGGACACAAGAACGGTCATGCCTTCGTCAGACAGCGCGTGGATTTCGTCCCAGAAGGTTCGCCGCGCTTCCGGATCGACGCCGGCGGTCGGCTCGTCGAGCAGGAGCAACTCGGGTTCGTGCAGGGTCGCGGCGGCCAGCGCCAGCCGTTGTTTCCATCCGCCGGAGAGCGTGCCGGCGAGCTGTCTTCGTCGCTTGACCAGTCCCAGACGCTCCAGTGCCGCCTCGACCCGAGCGGCGCGACGGTCCAGTTCGTGAACCCTGCTTGTGAACACCAGGTTCTGCTCGATGGACAGGTCGTCATAGAGCGAGAATTTCTGCGTCATATAGCCGACCCGACGTTTGATCAGCTCCGACTGGCTCATGACGTCGTAGCCAAGCACCTCGCCCTCTCCGCTGTCGGGCGTCAGCAGACCACACAGAAGACGAAGCGTGGTCGTTTTGCCCGCTCCGTTCGGGCCAAGAAATCCGCATATTCTGCCGCGTTCGACGGTGATGCCGAAGTCCTGCACGGCATGCAGCGCGCCGAACGACTTGTTGAGGCCCCGAACGTCGATCACCGGCTCTGCATGTTTCATTGTGCGCCCCGCAACCGCTCGACATCGACAGGCAAACCGGGCTGGAGCGAGCGGGGATTTTCGGGCGTCGCTTCGATCATGAAGACCAGACGATCCCGGCTGCCCTGGCTGTAAAGGATTGGCGGAGTGAACTCAGGTCGCGGGCTGATCCAGCTAATCCGGGCCCAGCGCGCCGCGCCGCAGCCATCGCAGCTGAAGCTCACCACGCCGCCGGGCCGATAGTTAATCAATTCTCGCTCGGGAACGAAGAAACGGACCTTGACCTCGGCGTCGGGCAGCAGCGCGAGGACCGGTTGATTGGCGGGGACGAATTCACCCTGGCGAAAGAAGATCTCCTCGACACGCGCGTCCACAGGCGCTCGCGGCGCCAAGGTGCTCAGCCGCACTTCGGCCTCGCCCAGTCCCCCTTCGGCCTGGTATATTTGTTGTTCAGCCGCCCGCAGGGCGCCTTCCCGCGCACCCAGCGTCGCCACCTCGCGCCGACGCCGTACGGCCGCGACCTGGGCCCTGGCCGTGTCTCTTTGCGCTCTCTCCTGATCGAGCCTGGCTGGTGCGTAAATGCCCTGACGCACCAGGGGTTCGATCCGCGCATAGCTGGCTTCCGCTTCCCGCAGCTGCGCCTGGGCGGACGCGAGTTCGGTATCGAACACGTCGAGTTCCTGCTCTCTTTGTCCCGTCCGGAGATCGTCGGCACGCGCGCGCGCCGCCTCGACCGACGCGGCCGCACCGCTCGCCTGTGCCTTCTGCACGCCCGCGTCGATCTGGAACGTCGCAGCACCAGTCCGGACGCGGTCGCCTTCGCGCACATAGAGGGTTTCGAGCGCGCCCGATGCGGGCGCAGCGAGATAAACCGGCTCGCCCTCCACATAGCCTGAAAGAGGGCGGTCTATTGTGTCGGTCCGGAGAAACCCCCAGATCAACCCGCCGATCGCGACCAGGCCAACACCGGCGGCGATCTGATAGAGCGTCCGGCGCCTCACGCCTTCATCCCCTTGAGGACGGTGTCCAGATGTTGGGCCGCCAGCGCCTCGAGCGGCAGAGGTTTGGCCCCGATGGGCTCGAAGGTTTCTCTCCAAAGCAGACCGAGCACCAAGGGGCCCAACAGGCCCATGGCGAAGAGTTCAGGATCGCCCCGTCGGACCTCGCCCGACTTCTGCCCTCGACGGACCAGACTGGCGATCAGCGCCAGAAGCGGTGTGATGACGGACTGGTGCCAGATCAGCGCCAGTTCGGGCAGATTGCGGCTTTCCGAAATGATCAGCTTGACCACGCCGCCGATACGAGGATTGGCTTGGAGCGCGCTAACGAGGACCCCGACGCCCAATCGCGCCGCTTCATCGAATGGTAGATCGGCCTCGACGCCGGTCCTGATCTTGAGCAAGCGCGGCTCTATGGCGTCCTGCACCACCGCCCTGAAGAGATCCTGCTTCGTTTCGAAATAGAGATAGAGCGCGCCCTTCGACACCCCGGCGGCCTTGGCGATGTCGTCGAGCCGGGCGCGCGCGAAACCATGCTCGGAGAACACCTCGAGCGCAGCCGCCACGATCTCTGCCGGCCGATGGGCTGCTCGGCGGCGCCATTTTGGTTGTCCCGGAGGCAGCATGACGACCCTTATTAACTGAACGGAAAGTTATTAAGGGACTTATTCGGACGGTTCAAGGACTGTTCCACCACAAAGCGTGTTCTGCCGCCCGGGCGGTGTTCTGCTGCGGCCGGAGCGAGTGCGGTCCGCGTAAGCATTGCTTTCGAGACCAGGTGAGATCCGCAGCGACCAGCGTCAGGCTGGATCGCTGTTCGTCTGCCCCCAGCCGTGGCAACCTTCACCCTGCTGGTTCGAAAAGGCGCGCCCCGTCCGATCAGCCCGGCAGCCCGCCTCCTTTGGCTTAAGTTGGCCGCAAGGTTCGTTCATAACTCGTGCGCGCGTTACGGCTTTGGCCGTGCGAGATGTCTACCAGTCGGGGCGGATCGGCTTCGGGGTCTCAAATCATGCGGGATGACGAACTCAATCGGTGGTTCTGTCATGCGATACTGCCGCATGAGCCTTTGCTCATGCGCGTCATTCATCGGAGCTGGCCAAGCGCTGAGGACGTCGTCGATATCCGCCAAGATGTATATGAACGCGTCTTGAACGCCGCCCAGCACGGCGTGCCGTCCCAACCCCGAGCCTATCTGTTGACCATCGCCCGCAATCTGATGATCAACCGAGCGCGTCGCGCCAAAATCGTATCGTTCGATCTGATATCGGACCTAGAGACTGCAGACTGGGAGGACCTGGCCGCCGAACCGCACCGTCATCTCGCGGCGCGTGAAGAACTTCGTAGAGCCCAAGAGGGACTCGACCGTCTGCCAGTGCGGTGCCGGGAAGTTGTGTGCCTGCGCAAGCTGGAAGGGCTCTCGACCCGCGAGGCGGCAGAGAGGCTAGGCGTCAGTCACCATACGGTGGAGCGGCAACTGACGTTGGGAATGCGAGCTTTGACGGACTTCATGCTGGGGGGGGAAGGGCGCATTGCTCGTGGCGTCGGCCAAGGTCGCAAGACCCGGGAGACGCAGCCATGAGCCGAGCCACCGACGTGGAAGCGTGCGCAGCGACCTGGCTGGTGCGTCGCGAAGAAGAGCACTGGACTGCCAGAGACGAAGCGGAGTTGCAGCTCTGGCTGCAGGAATCCGCGGCACACCGCGCGGCCTTCTGGCGTCTCGAATATGGTTGGCGAAGGGCTGATCGGTTGGCGGCGCTCACCAGCGATGCGCGCAAGGGGGTTGATGCAGGCATAGGGACCCGTCGGGTTCGTGCAGCGTTGCTGGCCGCCTGTCTCGTGCTCGCGACCGCCCTTGGGTTCTGGGCGATACGCGAACCGGGTTCGGCGCCCGCCATGTTTACGACGGATGTCGGCGGACACAGACTGGCGGTGATGTCCGACGGGTCTCGTGTCGAGCTGAATACGGCCAGTCATTTGCGCGCGGAGATCGGTCGGAGGAGCCGGCAGGTCTGGCTTGATCAGGGCGAAGCCTATTTCGAGGTTGCCCATGACAGGGATCGGCCTTTCGTCGTTCATGCAGGCGATACACGCGTCACGGTTCTCGGCACGAAGTTCGTGGTTCGGCGAGACGAAGACAAAGTGACGGTCAGCGTCGTTGAGGGCCGAGTGAAGGTCGAGGAGGCGGGCGGCCACGCCATTGACAGGGCCTCAGTCATCACCTCAGGGGATATCGCTCTATCCCAGGGCGATTCGATGCTTTTGGCGCCGCGCTCGGAGCAGCGCGTCGAGGCTCAACTCGCCTGGCGCCAGGGGCGGATCGATTTCGATAACACCACCCTGGGGCAGGCCGCCCTCGAGTTCAATCGCTACAACCGCCGTCAGCTCATCGTCTCCGAAGACCTCTCGGACCTGCGGATCGGAGGCTCGTTCGCCGCCCAGAATCTGGATGGCTTCGTCCGGATGCTTCGTGACGCCTACGACCTGTCTGTGACCCAAACCGGCGATCGATTCACAATTTCTTCGTGACGACGTTACGGGAGTGGAAGCTCCCGACTGTCCTTCTCTGGTGACGGCGCGTCAGACGCCGCGACATCGGGTGAGGAACAGACAATGTCAAAAGGATCCAGATCGACCTGGCTGCTGGGCGCTTGCGCTACGGCGGCCCTCGTCGTGGCGTCGCAGCCTTGTCAGGCGCAGGCGCCGCGGACGGCCAGCTTCAACATCGCTGAAGGGGAGATGCGGCCGGCCATAGACACCTGGATGCGGCAATCCGGCCGCGAGGTGATCTATCGCGTCGAGGACGTCCAAGGTCTGCGCACCCGCGGCGTAAGCGGCGTGATGGACAGCGATCTGGCGCTTGAGCGGACCCTCGCGGGCTCGGGGCTCACCAGCCGCCGCGACACGTCCGGGGCACTGGCGATCATTCGCCAGAGCGATTCCCGAAGCCAGGCCGAGATCGGCTTGGTTACAACACAGATCGAGGATGTGATCGTCACAGCGCGACGCACCGAGGAGAGGAGCCAGGATGTTCCGGTCGCGGTCTCTGCCTTCAGCCAGGAATCGCTGCGTGAGAAAGGCATACAGACGGCGACGGATCTCCAGAATTTCACGCCATCCCTGACCGTCTTGGGACATGTCAGCCGAAACCAGGAAGAGTTCACCCTCCGCGGCATGGGAGGCTCCGGCGGGTTCGGCACTGGAAGCGGCCCCGGGGTGGTCGCCTACTTCGCTGAGACTCCCAACAGCGCGAGCGGACCAGGCGCATCGGAACCTTTCAGGCCTGCTTGATCGAGAGCCGCTTCCGCGGCTCTGGCCAACATGCCGACCGCGATGTCGAGATAGGCCTGGGTCCGTTCCGGCCAACTCCGTGGAGTGAGATACCAATCCAGGGGCATGGCCGATTGCCGCGTCCTGATCCCCGCAGTGTCGAACACGGGCAGCATCCGGTCGATTCCGGGAAACCGGTCTCTAAACAGCGCCTGAGCGACCCGGACCACGTCCGTCTGGGTCATGACATTCGGCGCGTTTGCGGTCGCGATGGAGAGAAGTTTGGCGGAAGCCGGCATCGAGGTTCGCTCCGGTCGGCATCGGTTGCGACCCGAACGCTAATCGCGCGAAAGCTTCAAGGTTCCAAAAAGGCTTACAGTACAGCTAGATAAGAACCGGCATCACTCGCAAAAGCACCCAGAAGCGGAAGCATAGCGTTCGAGGATGAAGCACGAAACAGCTCCCGAGATGGGCGGTCGGCGTGCCTCTCGACCAGTTCATTCTCGACCGCTATCTCGCCAGCGCCGGTCAGAATGAGACGTCGTCGGGTCTCAAACGCCGTAACCCGCAAGGTGGACCGGAGCGATGGCCACGGCCTCACGTCTCTTTTCACACCGTCGGTTTCGGTGTGAGGTTGGCTGAAAGCCTGGCGAGACGACGCGGCAGATCCCGTTCGATGGTTCTCTTCTGATAGGGACTAAGCTTGCGCCAGCCCGCTATCTCCGGGCGCGTTCGACCACAGCCTTCGCACTGACCCGAGCGGCCGTCGAAGGTGCAGATATCGATACAGGGCGTGCCGGTCATGAAGGAACTACCCGGCCAGGGCCACGACGGCCTGCCAGGTGAGAACCAGGCCGACGATGGCGATCAGCCCGCCTGAAAAATAGGGCGCTTTCCGCGCAAAAGCCGCGAAACCTCCCGACCAGCGCTTCTCCGCATGCCGCATCCCGATCGCCGCTGCGACACCGACGGTGACCATGGTCGCCGCCAATCCGATCGAAAAGCACAGGACGAGGGTCGCACCCAAGGCCACCTGCTTCAGCTGCAGGCAGAGCAGCAGGACGGTGATCGAGGCCGGGCACGGGATCAGGCCGCCTGTCAGGCCGAAGAGCATGATCTGCCAGGTGGTCACCTTGCGGTTGGCGAACCGTTTCTTGATGTCGTTGGCGTGGGCGCGTTCATGGGCGTCCTGGTGGCCGGGGTTTGAGACATCCAGGCCGCCGTGGTCATGACCATGCTCGTGATCGTGTTCGGCGAACTCGACGTCGAAGTCATGGGTGTGATTGCCGTGGCCCAGAACCAGCCGCGCCGTGAAGGCGTGGGGTTCGGGAATGACGTCAGCCGATTCGAGATAGCCGTCGCGTGTCTCGAAGTGGAATGTCTGGACGGAGCCGTCCGCGCGCGTGGTGGCGACCTTGATGTCGCCGGCCCTCGGGACAGGACCGTGATCGGGGGCAAACCGGAAGCGCGGCGGAATACCGTCCTCGAAGATACTCAGGCTGACGACGCCATGGCCCGTGTCGATCCAGCGCGTCTCGTCGTGGGTGTGGTCATGATCATGCTCGTTATGGACGGCGTTCTGCTCGCGCCATGTGGCCAACAGCATCCATGCGGCGACACCGAGGATGATCACGGCCGAGGCCAGTTGGAACCAGCCCTCCGAGGCTTCGATGTCGAAGAACTGACCGAAGTAAAGACCGGTCAGGGCGATCGCCCAGACGATGGCCGTGTGCGACAAGGTCGCCGAAAGCCCGAGCAATACCGCCTGCCAGACCGTCCCGCGCACGGCGACGATGAAGGCCGCCATCATGGTCTTGGAATGCCCCGGCTCAAGACCGTGAAGCGCCCCGAGAAGGAGGGCCGAGGGAATGAACAGCCAGGCATGGGCCGAGCCCTGCGCGAGCAGGTCCGCAAACGGAGTCATCGGCGTCTCACAGGTATTTGGTGATGTCTTTGAACTCGGCCATGGCCTGCCGCGCCTCAGCCGGATCGCCCTCCGCCGCATGGGCGAGGCAATGGTCGATGTGATCGTGGATCAGGGCCTTCTTGGCCGCCGCCACGGCCTTCTCGATTGCGTGAAGCTGCTGGGCGAGGTCGAGGCAGGTGCGGCCGCCCTCGATCATGGCGATGGTTTTCCGCAGATGTCCCTCGGCGCGTTTGAGCCGATTGACGATCTCGGGATGGGATTTATGGACGACGTGGGCCATAGCAAGATGCTATCCCCCCGGAGGGGATAAGGCTAGCCCCCTGGCTCGACCCGCAGGATGATCTTCGATGTTTTCCCCGCTCCGACATGCCGGTTATCGGCACCTGTTTACGGCTCAGGTCGCGGCCCTGCTCGGCACGGGCATGGCGACGGTGGCGCTGGGTCTGCTGGCGCATGATCTGGCCGGGGCCAATGCCGGCGAAGTCTTGGGGATGGCCCTGGCCATCAAGATGATCGCCTATATCGGCGTCGCGCCCTTCGCGAGCGCCCTGGCGGCCAGGCTTCCCCGCAAGGCCCTGCTGGTCTCGCTGGATGTCGTCCGGGCCTGTGTCGCCGGCGCCTTGCCGTTCGTTGGCGAGGCCTGGGAGGTCTATGCCCTGATGACGGTGCTGTACGTCGCCTCGGCGGCCTTCACCCCGGCGTTCCAGGCGATGATCCCCGACCTGCTGCCTGACGAGGCGGAATACACCAAGGCCCTGTCGCTCTCGCGCCTCGCGGCCGATCTCGAGAGCGTGGCCAGTCCCGTGCTGGCGGCCGTGCTCCTCGCCTTCATGAGCTACAACAATCTGTTCGCCGGGACGTCCCTCGGCTTCGTTATCTCGGCCCTTTTCGTCGTCACGGCTGCACTGCCGGTACTGACGCAGACGGCTCAGAAACCCTTCATCCAGCGGCTCACGGGCGGGGTTCGCCTGTTCGCTTTGACGCCACGTCTGCGCGGTCTGATCGCCATCAGCATCGCCGAGGCCGCCGGCGGGGCCATGGTGTTCGTCAACACGGTCGTCCTGGTGCAGTCCCGCTTCGCCATGTCCGGCCAAGCCGCCGCCTGGGCGCTAGCGGCTTTCGGGGCGGGGTCGATGGCGGCGGCGATCGCCCTGCCTCGCCTGCTGGACCGGGTCGCAGACCGGACCGCCATGTTGTGGGGCGCCGCGATCATGACCCTGGTGCTGCTTGGGGGATCGGTGCTGGCGACCACCTATGTCGCCCTGCTCATCCTCTGGGCCGTCATGGGCGTCGGCTATTCGCTGACCCTCACACCGGCGGGTCGCGCCTTGCGTCGGTCTTCCAACGCACAGGATCGTCCGGCCCTGTTCGCGGCGCAGTTCGCCCTGTCCCACGCCGCCTGGCTGATCGCCTATCCGGTCGCCGGTCTGGTCAGCGCGGCTGCGGACCCCAGCGCGGCCTTTCTGGTGCTGGCCGCCCTGTGCGCGTTCGGAACGGTCCTAGGATTTGTAGTCTGGCCTGCGAACGACCCGACGGACCTGCCGCATCGGCATGACGCACCGGCCGAAGACGATCCGCATCTGGACGGTCAATCCGGAGAGGCGTTGCACAGCCATCCCTTCGTCATCGACGAGCGCCACCCGCGATGGCCGACGACGAAGGAGTGAGCCCAAGGCGGGAGACATCCGACCGTAAGCCTCAGTCGACGAAATCGACGCTCTCGTAGTCGCCCGAGGTTTGAAGCGTGATGGTGACACGCTCGCCGCTGCGGTTACGCCAGAACCAGCCGTGATGACCCGCGAAAGCGGCCGTTAGCACCCCCGTCTCGCGGGCGGAGGTTCCCTTGCTATAGCCGTGATAGGTGATCCCTTGGCCGTCACCATGGGTGTCATAGTTCACCGCCGGGCCACTGGTGGACCAGGTGAAGTTCGCCTTCGCGCCGTCCCCCATGGCCATTTTGATCTCGGCCCCCTCGTCAGGCTCAAGGGTCAGGGACGTGCGATGGCTGCGACCCGCCGATGCGCCATTGGTTGTCGTAGCTGCGGCTGCCGTCTGGGTCGTGACCGCTGGCGGGACGGCTTCGGTCTTGGCAGACCTGGCCGGCTCCTGAGTTGCGGTGTCTGGTGAGCCCACTGGTGCGGCTGCCGGCAAGGCAGGCGCGGTCCTCGTGGATGTAATGACCGCCGCCGTTGAGGCCGCTTCAGCCGCAGCTTCAACGGCGAGTTGGCGCTTGATCCGGCCCATCTCGGTCAGCCCGAAGACCGAGCCGATGCGGGTAGGATCGACGCCGTACTCGGCTGGAAGGACCACGGTGACCAGCAGGGCCGAGGCGATGACGACGGCGACGCCGGTAGACTTGAGCAGCTTGGCCGTCGACGGCAGTTCGGCGGGATCGGGTTGATTGAGATTTTGCATGGAAGGTCTCCCGTCAGGCGACGAAGAAGCCGACGAGCTGATAGCCCGTCAGGATGAAACCGAGGATCATGAGGATGACGTTGGCCAGATAGGCGTGGCGCCCGAAGCTGGCGGTCCGGCGCCAGAATCCCATGGCGATCAGGATGGCTCCGAGCGCCAGAAGCTGGCCGATCTCCACGCCGATGTTGAAGGCGATCAGGTTGACCAAGAGGCCGTCTGAAGACAGCTGGAAGTCCTGCAGTTTGGTCGCCAGACCCAGGCCGTGGAACAGACCGAACGCCAGGGTCGCGGCCCTGGCGTCCGGCTGGACACCGAACCAGCGTCGGTAGGCCCCCATGTTGTCGAGCGCCTTGTAGACGACGGACAGGCCGATGATGGCGTCGATCAGATAACTGGAGACGTTGACGTTCAGCATCACGCCCAGCAGCAGGGTCGTCGAATGCCCGACGGCGAACATGGTGACGTAGAGGCTGATATCCTTGAGGCGGTAGAGGTAGAAGATCACCCCGAACAGGAACAGCAGATGGTCGTAACCGGTGACCATGTGCTTGGCCCCCAGATAGACGAAGGGCCAGAAGACGATGCCGGACGTCTCCTGGATGTAGCCCTTGTCCCCTGCCGCCACCCCGTGCGCCAGGGTGGCGGTGAACAGGCCGTTGAGGAAGAGCACCAACAGGCCTGCGCTCAGCAGGCCGATGGGCGTTCGCAACCAGGCGGTCGCGCGCTGGAGACGCGGGTTCATGAAGTCCTCCGGGAGTATGCGAAGGGAAGCCGCTCACGCCACGACCGTCTGACGCCGTTCGGCGAAGACGGGCGGCCGTGGACGAGGCTGTAGAGGGCGGGGAGCACGAGCAGGGTCAGCAGGGTCGAGGAGATGATCCCGCCGATGACGACCGTGGCCAGCGGGCGCTGGACCTCGGCGCCGGCTCCGACGTTCAAGGCCATGGGCACGAAGCCGAGGCTGGCGACGAGCGCCGTCATCAGCACCGGGCGAAGACGGGTCAGCGCCCCCTCCCGGATTGCCTCGCCAAGAGGCTTCCCTTCGGCGATCAGGCTGCGGATGAAGGTGACCATGACGACACCGTTGAGCACGGCGACCCCGGACAGGGCGATGAATCCGACCCCCGCCGAGATCGACAGAGGCAGCCCACGCAGCATCAGGGCGGCCACCCCTCCGGTCAGGGCCAGAGGCACGCCGGAGAAAACGATGGCCGAGTCCTTGACCGAGCGGAACAAGGCGAACAGCAGGCCGAAGATCAGCAGCAACACCGCGGGAACCACGAGTTGCAATCGTTTGGCGGCCGAGATCAACTGCTCGAACGTTCCGCCATAGGTGACCCAATAGCCGGCCGGTATGGCGACCTCAGCATCGACCCGGTCCTGAACCTCGCGGATGAACGAACCCAGGTCGCGGTCGCGGACATTGGCCGTGGTCACGATGCGGCGTTTGCCGTTCTCTCGGCTGATCTGGTTCGGACCCTTTGTGAGTTCGATCGTGGCGACCTCATTCAGGGGCACGAACTGACGCGGCTGTCCTTCGCCCGCCGGGAGCGGGACCTGGAGACGACCGATGGCGTTGGTGTCGGCGCGCAGACGCTCGGGCAGGCGGACAACGACGTCGAAACGACGGTCACCCTCGAAGATTTGCCCGGCGGTCGTGCCGCCCATCGAGGTGGAGATAACCGACTGGACGTCTTCGATGCTCAGGCCAAGGCGCGCCATGGCGGGTCGGTTGGGTGTGATCTGGAGCACCGGCAGGCCGGTGATCTGTTCGGTCTGGGGATCGGCGGCCCCGTCCACCGAGGCCACGATGGCTTCGATCTCGGCGCCGAGGCGCAGCAGTTCGTCGAGATCGTCGCCATAGACCTTGATGGCGACGTCGGCCCGCACCCCGCTCAGCAGTTCGTTGAACCGCATCTGGATCGGCTGGGTGAACTCGTATTTGCTGCCGGGAATCTCATTCACGGCCTCTTCCATCTCGGCGACGAGGTCGCCGCGAGACTTGCGAGGGTTCGGCCAATCCTTCCTGTCCTTCAGCATGATGAAGGTGTCGGCGACCGAGGGCGGCACCGGATCGGTGGCGACCTCGGCGGTGCCGATCTTGGCCACGACCCGCTCCACCTCGGGGAAGCGGGCGATGCGGGCTTCCAACGCAGTCTGCATCTGCACGGCCTGGGTCAGGCTGGTGCCCGGGATGCGCAGGGCGTGCATGGCGATGTCGCCTTCGTCGAGATTGGGCACGAACTCCGAGCCCATCCGCGACGCCCCGAACCCGGCGAGCAGCACCAGCACGACCGCAATGCCGATCATCAGGCTGCGGGTCCTGAGCGCGAAGTCGAGCGCCGGCTGATAACCCACCCGGGCCCAGCGCATCAGGAAGCTGTCCTTCTCCTCGACCTTGCCGGTGACGAACATGGCGACGGCGGCGGGTACGAAGGTCAGGGACAGCAGGAGCGCTGCCGTCAGGGCGATGACGACGGTGATCGCCATCGGGTGGAAGGTCTTCCCCTCCACCCCGGTCAGGGCGAAGATGGGGACATAGACCAGGGTGATGATCATGACCCCGAATAGCGAGGGCCGGATTACCTCGCTGGAGGCGGTCGCCGCCAGATCGAACCGTTCCTCGCGGGTCAGGATACGACCCAGGCGATGCTGGGCCTCGCCGTAGCGCCTGAGGCAGTTCTCGACGATGATGACGGCGCCGTCCACGATCAGGCCGAAGTCGAGCGCGCCGAGGCTCATCAGATTGCCGGAGGTTCCGGTCCGCACCATGCCGGTGATGGTCATCAGCATGGTGACGGGAATGACCGCCGCCGTGATCAGGGCCGCGCGGATGTTGCCGAGCAGCAGGAACAGCACGACGATGACCAGCAGGGCGCCCTCGACGAGGTTCTTTTCGACGGTGTGGATGGCGCGTTCCACCAGTTCGGTGCGGTCGTAGACCGGCGTGGCGACGACACCGGGCGGCAGGGCCTTGGCGGCTTCCTGCAGGCTGGCGGCGGCGGCCTGGGCGACGATACGGCTGTTCTCGCCAGCCAGCATGAGAACCGTCGCAAGGACCGTCTCCTTGCCGTTCTCGGTCGCGGCGCCGGTGCGAAGTTCCTGGCCCATTCCGATGTCGGCGACGTCCAGGATGCGGATCGGAACGCCCCCACGCGTGGCGATCACGATGTTGCCCAGGTCTTCACTCGTCGAAGCCTGCCCCGGCACCCGGATCAGATACTGTTCGCCGAAGCGCTCGACATAGCCCGCGCCGACGTTGGCGTTGTTGTTGTCCAGCGCTTCGACCACCTCGGCCATGGTCACCCCGTAGGCCGCCAGCCGCTGCGGATCGGGTGTGACGTGATACTGACGCTCGTAGCCGCCGACGGTGTTGACCTCGGTGACACCGCGCGTGTTGCGAAGCTGGGGCCGGATGACCCAGTCCTGAAGCGTGCGCAGGTCTTCGGTCGTATAGGGCTGGCCGTCGGGACGTCGTGCACCCGGCTCGGCCTCGACCGTATACATGAAGATCTCCCCGAGGCCGGTGGCGATAGGGCCAAGTTCAGGGGTGACGCCGGGGGGAAGCTGACCGAGGGCGCTTTGGAGGCGCTCATTCACCAGTTGGCGTGCGAAATAGATGTCGGTGCCGTCGTCGAAGATGACGGTCACCTGGCTCAACCCGTATCGCGAAACCGAGCGGGTGTATTGAAGGCCCGGAACGCCTGCGACGGCGGTCTCGACGGGGAAGGTGATGCGCTGTTCGGCCTCCAGCGGCGAATAGCCGGGGGCTTCGGTGTTGATCTGAATCTGGACGTTGGTGATGTCCGGAGTGGCGTCGATCGGCAGGCGCTGGAAGCTCCAGACGCCGATGGCGCAGGCCAGGAGGACGAGCCCCATGACCGCCCATCGGAAGCGGATCGACAGGGCGATGATGCGTGCAAGCATGGTTCTCGCGCCCCCTAGTGATCATGGCTCGCGCCGGACTTTTCGATGTCCGCGCGAATGAGGAAGGCGCCGTCCACGACGTATTCGGTTCGGGGTTCGAGCCCGCCAAGCACCTCGGTCCACTCGTCGGTCCTTCGGCCCAGTTCGAGCATCCGCACCTCATAGGTGTTGCCGACCTTGGCGTAGACGACCTGGAAATCGCGGAACGGCTGGATGGCCTTGGTCTGGACGGCGAGAGGCACTGCACCCTCACCGACCTGAACGGTGCCCTGTACTCCCAGGCCCGGCCGCCAGACGCCGCCCTGATAGGCCAGTTCGACATGGGCGATCAGGGTCTGGCTCATCGGATCAGAGCCGGGCAGGATGGTTTCGATGACGCCATTGAAACGGTGGTCACCTGCCAGACTGGTGACCTCGACCCGCTGGCCCCGGCGGACACGTTCTGCATCGCGCGGATAGAGGGCGAACTCGGCATGGAGGCGGGTTGGGTCGCCGATCACCAGCATCGGCTCGCCGCCCGCGCCGGTGATGGCCCCGGCGTTGACGTTCTTGGCCATGATGACGCCGGAGATCGGCGCGGTGACGGAATAGGTCTGGAGGCTCTCGCTGGACTCGACCCGCGCCACAACCTGGCCTCGCGATACGCGCTGGCCCAGTTCGACGTTCAACGCCATCACCCGACCCGGATAGCGGGCGAAGACATCGCTCTGGCCCTCAGGCGTGATCTCGACCCGACCGCTCAACGGCAGAGACTCGCCCAGGACTGCGGAACCGGCGCGCTGCGTGGTGACGCCACCGGCGCGGGCGGCGTCGGCTGAGATGACGGTGCGACCCTCATAGGACTGGTAGGCCCAGGTCGATCGCTTGCCGTTCTGGGTCGCCGCGACCGCCACGTCGAAGGAGTGCGGCTCGGAGACGACACCGGGGCTGGCGAGATAGTCCTCGGTCGGGATGAAGGTGAACCGATCGACCTTCGGCCCGAGACGGGTCAGGGCCATGGTCGCCTGGACCTGACGTGGATCGAGCGGCTTGTCCTTCAGATAGGGATAGAGCCGGAACAGGGGCTCTGGTCCTTCCTCGAAGATGGTGATCTCAAGGGCGAAGTCTCCGTCGCGGAGCATCCGGCCTCGGTGAGGGCCACGCTCATAGTCGGCGGCGGCAGCCTCGCCGTTTTCGCCTGCCTTTTCGGCGCGCTTGTCTCCGCAAGCGGCGGCGGCGAAGGCGAGGACGATCGCGGACGCAACGAGCCAGCGCCGCGAAGGTGTCAGGCGGATCATGGTTGAGTCTCCAGGGCGAGGATCAGGGCGCCGTGCGCGCCGGTCAGTCTGTCGAGGCGGGCGCGATCGATATGGAATTGCTTGAGCACCGCGACGCGGCGGGCGCGGGTCTGCAGCAGGGCGGTCTGGGCGGAGATGACGTCGTTGTAGGTGAAGCCGCCCCTGTTGAAGCCGTCGCGCACCAGAACGACGGCGCGCTCGGCCTGGGGAAGGGTTTCCTGCCCGATCCTGCGAGCTTCGCTGGCTCGGGCCATGACCTGAACCTGCAGGCGCGCGATCTCACGTTCACGGTCGATGCGGGCGGCGGCGAGATCACCCTCGGCGGCCAGCCCCTCCGCTCGGGCGCGGTCGATGGCCCCGAGGTTCTGGTCGTAGCGACCAAGGGGAATCGACGCGCCGACGACAAAGCCGAGGTCGTTGCCGTCCCCGAAGTGACGGACGCCGGCGCTGACCGTGGCGTCCGACCGGGCGCGGGCCGTCTCCACCGCCACCCGGGCGACGGCGATGTCGCGCTGTGCGACGAAGATGTCCAGGTCCGCCTGGGCGACCCCATCCGTGACGTCGAGCGCCGACCGGGTGTCGGCGAAGGTCTCGGCGCCAAGGGTGAAGTCCGATGACCCATCCCAGAACCGGGCCAGCGAAATGTTGGCGACCCGGACGGTAATCCCGGCCTGATCGAAGTCGATCTGGGCCTGAGCCAGTTCGGCCTCGGCGCGCGCCCCGGCGAACAGAGGATCGCGCGCCATGTCCACGCGGCGACCGACCTCGGTCTGGAACCGTTCGGCGAGGTCAAGGCGCTCGCGGGCGATCTCCAACTCGGCCTGAGCCGCCAGAGCTTCCGCCCAGGCGCGCTGCACCTGTTCGAGCCGGTCCAACTGGCGAATGCGCGCGGTGGCGTCGACCAGCAGCCCTTCGGCTTCGGCGAGAGAGACACGGGCGGACCTGTCACCGCCCCGCTCGAACCGTCGCTCGACTGTGAGCGTGGTCTCGGTCCGACGGAACAGGTCGCCTCCGCCGATGGTCGGAAAGTTCTCGACCATCACCCCAAGCGTGGGGTTGGGACGAACGTCCGCCTGACGCACGGCTGCCCGCGACGCCTGTCGCCGGGCCTGGGTCGGTGCCAGTGAGGGATCGACCAGGGCGGCTCGACGCAGCGCCTCGTCCAGCGACAGTACAGGCGCGGTGGACGTGGCCGCCGCATCCTGTGCGACAGCAAGGGTCGGCGGCAGCGAGGCCGCCAGAATGAGCGCGAGGGCCGACACGGCCGTCAGTCGCGCCCACGGCCCGGCAATGCCGGACGATGGGGTCTTCAAGGGATTCTCTCCGGGAAACGGGGGTGCACGCGCGACCGATTGGCCGCGTCGGATCAGATGATCGTGCGCGTCCGTCTGGGAGGGTATTCAGGCCCGTCGCCGTCGTGGGCCGGACGTGCGCCATCGCCCGCCGGCTGGATCAGCACGGCGTTCATGGCGACGAGGGGGCTCAGATCGCGGTTGAGGATCGGGATGGCGGTGTGGCTGTCGCCGCTCGTATGGTGGTGATGGCTTGCTGGACGCCCGGCCTCGCCCTCGTCTTCGCCGTCTTCGGCTTGATCCAGTGGATCCTCGGCTGGCGCGTCGGGGGCGATATGGACGTGCAGCGAGCCATGATCGACGTCCGCGATCTCTGCGTGATCACCGTGGCCGATCGCGACTGCCGGCCAATCCGACGCATGGGCAATCTGGTGCCGCCCTTCCTGAACCCCATGCAGGCTCAACGTCGCCACGAGGGCGGCGCACAGGCTGACGCAAATGGTGCGAAACAGGCGAGACAAGATTGAACGGCTCCTTCATCCGCCATAGTGCGACCCGATCCCAATGGCAACGGTCGAGGTTGCCGCATCACGATATGGCTAGGATTCGTCCTTCAGGTGGATACGTGATGGCGGAGGTCGGGAGCTCCGTTGACGGCTGCGACGATGCGAACATTGATCGATCCGCCAGTCGTGGTAAGGGGCGGCATGGGAGTGACTCACTATCATTCTCAAAATGTTTTCTTGGTGGGCTGCGGGTCGCTGCGGCGCCAGTGCGGCGCCGACCGGTCGGGATTGACCGACGCCGAGGCAGTACCCACGTCTCGTGGCCCGGGGTCAGGCCGGCGCTGCGGGCCGGGCTCGCCGGCTTTCGAACCGGCGTCGGATCCAGGTTCGCCCAGGTTTCTCAACGAGCAGATGCAGGGCCGCCGCGATCAGCGCCGTGACGACGAACAACCCTGCCAGTTCGACTGGCGTGATGCGGAAGGCGCTGTCGATGCCGCGCAGTTCGGCGACCACGCCCTTGAAGGCGACGAGGACGGGCATGTGCACGAGATAGAGGGCGAAGGAGGCTTCACCGGCGAAAACCAGCGCAGGGGCGGCGAGAGGCCCCTCGCAGTCCGCGCGTGCGAGCAGGGACCAGGTCAGGATAACGGGGGCTGAGAGGGCGACGATGATCCGGTCGTCCAACGACAGCTGCATAGCGCCGAGCAACACGAGGGTAGCAGCCAGGGCGGCGGCGATGGCGACGGGCCGGCTCCAGCGCCAGCGATGGCCCAAGCCGTAGAGCGCCATGCCGATCAGAAAGGCCGGCGCTATGCGCAAGATGCCCATGTCGTCCTCGGCCCGAGGCAGAACCTTGCCGAAGGTTGAGACGTAGGCCGCGTCGATGACAACATAGCTGACGATGCCCAAGCCGAGCAGGAACCAAGGACGATGTCTCATCCGGATGGAGAGAAGGGCGTAGGCCGGGAACAGCAGATAGGCGAACCATTCCGCCGAGAGCGACCAGGACGGGCCGCTCCAATTGTATCCGATTTCGCTTGGAAACCACGCCTGTACCAGGAACAGGGTCTTGAAGAAGCCCTCTGTCGTGTAGGTCGAGAGATCGAACGGAACGCCAGAGATTGAAGCTCCGAGCACCATGATCAGAACACCGCCTAAAATCGCCAGATGGAGGGGATAGAGCCGAGCCAAGCGGGCCACGAGGAAGCGCCTGTAGCTGAACGTTCCTGCGGCGAAAGCGGGGCCGTAGACGTGGGCCAGAATGAAGCCCGACAGCATGAAGAAGGCGTCGACCCCCAGCCGGCTTCGCTCGATGATCGGGCTGTAGCCCAGGGCCGGATCCCACTGAAGCTGGTAGTGGAACAGCACCACGCCCATGGCCAGGAAGGCCCGCAGGCTGGTCAGGGCCCTCAGATCAGCCGGGTAGCCTTCGTGAGTCGGAGAAACGGACGTCATGAACGATGGCCCCCACGGCGGGCGGCACAGGACGGACCGCTTAATTGGTCTACGCATCGGTCGCCGCCATCCCTCATCCTCTCGCATCCGGGGGTCAGGCCTGCCGCGCTGGAGAAAAGGCCATGATCTGATCCTGCGCCGCTCGCGGGCTCATGGCGGTCGGCTTGCAGGTTTCATCGGAAGGCGGGATGACGCGTGCCACCGGCTCAGCCCACAGTTCAGCGCGGGCCGTGGTGAACGATGGCCTGGATCTCATCGAGCGCGGTTTTCTCCATGGGCGATGGATGGGCCGTCTATGCGGGCGCGCACGAAGACCACGTCGCCCACCCATGTCGCAATCCAGCTGACCGTGGCTCGCGCGGGCTCGGTCCGCGTGGTTCTGGACGACCGTCCGCCCTGAGCCGTCAGGCGATCGTCATCGGGCCTTCTGGCGCTGATCGGCCGGCCCTCGCCTCGTCATTCCGCCCTCTCCGACGGCCCTGTCGAGCCCTGAGGCCCAGCCGGACCGCATCGTGGCGGGCTTCAAAGAACAGCTCGGCGTCAAGGTATGTAAGCTGGATGCACGCCTTGAAGGGGCGCTCCTCAAGCCGTCTGAGGACCCGGCGCCCGGAGCCGTCGCCCGGGAGCCTGGGCGGTCGGCGCCTCAAGGTCCTGGCCTAGGCGCAGATGCAGGCTCCACGTCTTTGCTACGCGCCCGTGATTTTCCGTGGGTTTTTCGGCCTGTTCACCAGCCTGTGGGATCATCTCTTGGGCAAGTTTCCGGTCCGGGGTCCACACGCCCCGGGCAGGCCAGATCGGCGGTCGGCCCGACTACCCGAGAGGATATTTTAAGACGCTCGCCGAACCAATCCGACGGGATGTCTAGGGAAATGTCCTGCGCTACCGCGAGGCGCGTCCGAGAAGGTCGATCAGTTCTGTGGCCTTGGCCTTGCGATCGGAGAGATCGTCGCCGGTCATCGCCCCCATGACGCAGTGGTCAAGGTGGTCTCTGAGCACCTCGCTCTCGACGCGCAGCAGGGCCGCCCGTACGGCCTGGAGCTGGGTGAGGACCTCCACGCAGTAGCGGTCCTCCTCGACCATCCGGGCGATGCCGCGCACCTGGCCCTCGATCCGGTTCAGGCGGTTCAACACCTTGGGTTTTGTTTCCGTCTGCATCCAATTCCTCGCTCTGACCGTTCGACCATACCCCAGGACAGCGCCTTGCGCGATACCCCCTTAGGGTATATATGGCGTCCAGCTGTTTCAAGGAGCCCGCCATGTCCATGCCCTCCCCTTCGCATCCGCCCGACCACAGCTGCTGTTCGGCCAAATCGGCGGACAGCGGCGCGAAGGCGGTCGATCCGGTCTGCGGCATGACCGTCGATCCGGCGACCACAGCGCATCGGGCGGCCCACGACGATAAGGACTATTTCTTCTGTTCGGCGGGCTGCCGGACCAAATTCATCGCCGATCCGGACCGCTATCTCGGCGAGGCCCGGCAACCGGCGCCTGTCATCCCGGGCGCCATCTACACCTGCCCGATGCATCCGGAGGTGCGCCAGGAGGGCCCGGGCTCCTGCCCGATCTGCGGCATGGCGCTGGAGCCGGAGACCGTCACCGCCGAGGCGCCGGTCAATCACGAACTGATCGACTTCACCCGCCGCCTCTGGGTTGCCGCGGTCCTGACCCTGCCCGTCTTCGCGCTCGAGATGGGCGGCCATCTGACCGGACTGGCGATGCGGATTTCGGGCCAAACCTCCAACTGGATCCAGTTCGCGCTGGCGACGCCCGTGGTGCTGTGGGCCGGCTGGCCGTTCTTCCAGCGGGGCTGGGCTTCCCTCCGCAACCGCAGCCTCAACATGTTCACCCTGATCGCCATCGGCGTCGGCGCGGCCTGGATCTACAGCGTGGTCGCGGTGCTGGCGCCGGCTCTGTTCCCGGCGGCGGTCCGCCGGATGGACGGCAGCGCGCCGGTCTATTTCGAGGCAGCGGCCATCATCACCGTCCTGGTTCTGGTGGGCCAGATTCTTGAGCTGCGCGCCCGCGAACAGACGTCCGGCGCCATCCGGGCGCTGCTTGATTTGGCGCCCAAGACCGCGCGGCGGCTCCGTGACGACGGCGGCGACGAGGACGTCACGCTCGACATGGTCGCCGTCGGAGACCGGCTGCGCGTCCGCCCCGGCGAGAAGGTGGCGGTCGATGGCGAGATTCTGGACGGTCGCGTAACCATCGACGAGTCCCTCGTCACGGGTGAATCCATGCCGGTGACCAAGGGCGTCGGGGACAAGGTCGTCGCCGGTTCGCTCAACAAGACCGGCTCGTTCGTGATGCGGGCTGACAAGGTCGGCGCCGACACCCTGCTGGCGCAGATCGTCCAGATGGTGGCCCAGGCCCAGCGCAGCCGCGCGCCGATCCAGCGGCTGGCCGACAAGGTGTCCGGCTGGTTCGTGCCGGCAGTGATCGGCATCGCGGTTCTCGCCGCCCTCGTCTGGGGCCTGGTCGGTCCCGAACCGCGCCTGTCCTACGCGCTGGTCGCCGCGGTCTCGGTGCTGATCATCGCCTGTCCCTGCGCGCTGGGCCTGGCAACGCCGATCTCCATCATGGTCGGGGTGGGGCGCGGCGCCCACGCCGGGGTCTTGATCAAGAACGCCGAGGCGCTGGAGCGTTTCGAAAAGGTCGACACCCTGGTGCTCGACAAGACCGGCACCCTGACCGAGGGGCGCCCGTCGGTCACGGCGATCCGGCCCGCGCCCGGGTTCGACGAGACCGAGCTTCTGAGACTCTCCGCCAGTCTGGAGCGGGCCAGCGAACATCCGCTGGCCGACGCCGTCGTCCGCGCCGCGACGGATCGCAAGCTCGCGCTGTCGGAGGCCTCGGAGTTCGACAGCCCGGTCGGGCGTGGCGTCACCGGGGTGGTCGACGGCCGCCGCGTGGCGCTCGGCAACGGCCGCTACCTCGGCGAGATCGGCGTCGATGTCGCCGCCCTCGAGGCCGAGGCCGAGGCGCTACGCCAGGACGGCGCCACCGCGATCTTCGTGGCCGTGGACGGGGCCGCGGCCGGCGTCCTCGGCATCGCCGACCCGGTCAAGGCGACGACCGCCGGGGCCATTCGCGATCTGAAGGCCGCGGGCCTGCGCCTGGTGATGATGACCGGGGATAACCGGACCACGGCCGAGGCGGTGGCGCGCCGGCTCGGCATAGACGACGTCCAGGCCGAGGTCCTGCCGCAGGACAAGGCGGCGGTCGTCGAGCGGCTGCGCGCCGAGGGCCGGATCGTCGCCATGGCTGGCGACGGGGTCAACGATGCCCCGGCCCTGGCCGCCGCCGATGTCGGGGTCGCCATGGGCGCCGGGTCGGACGTGGCCATCGAGAGCGCCGGCGTCACCCTGCTGGGGGGCGATCTCCAGGGCATTGTCCGGGCGCGCAAGCTGTCGAAGGCGGTGATGAGCAACATCCGCCAGAATCTCGTCTTCGCCTTCGGGTACAACGCCCTGGGCATCCCGGTCGCGGCGGGGCTGCTGTACCCGATCTTTGGCCTCCTGCTGTCGCCGGCTCTGGCGGCGTTGGCGATGGCCCTGTCCTCCGTGAGCGTCATCGGCAATGCGCTGCGGCTTCGTGCGGTCAGACTTTAACGGGGGCGGCATGGGGGACCGGGGCCAGGAGAAGGCGACGATCGGCGTTTGCGCCATTACGCACTCCGGCAGCCGATCCCTCGCCTGATCCAACAGCGTTCGGGTATATTTGATCAAGGCGGAACCGTGTCGGAGGACCCGGATTTAACTGGCGTGCATGTCCGGTTGCGCAACGGCGCCGAGATCCCGGTTCAAGTCCGCGTCCCGCCGCCGCCTCGCCGGCGCCCTCTTCAACTAGCCGCCGGCCGATTCGCCGGCGCCGCCCCACGCCGGAGACACCCGATGTTCAACCTGACCTTCACACGCTCGTCCGTTCTGCTCGCCGGCTGTTCCGCTCTCCTCGTGGCGGCGTGCAGCCCGGCCGCCGAGCCGCCGGCGGCCTCCAAGGCCGACGAGTCGGCGCAGACTCCGGAGCCCATGGCGATGGCGCAGACGCCCTTCTCCGCCGCCGAGGCGAGGATGCACGAGGCCATGAGGTCGGCGACGGGAGCCAGCGCCGGAGAGGCATGGGCCCGCAAGATGATCCCCCATCACCAAGGCGCCCTCGATATGTCCCAGATCGTGCTGCGCGACACGCGGGATGCCGACATTCGCCGGATGGCGCAGAAGACCGTCGAGATGCAGACCGGGGACATCGCCGAGCTCCAGCGTTGGCTCGAAACAAACGTGGGGGCCGCAGCCGGTGCGGCAGCGCCGGGCGGAGGCGGTGAGCCGCCGTTCGCGCCGGCCGAAGCGAAAATGATGGAGGCCATGATGGCCGCGACCGGGGTCGACACGGACCAGACCTGGGCTCGCAAGATGATCGCGCATCACCAGGGCGCCCTCGACATGGCCCAGGTGGTGCTGCGCGAAAGCCAGGACGCCGACATCCGGCGCATGGCGCAGAAGACGATCGAGATGCAGACCGCGGACATCGCGGAGCTGCGCGCCTGGCTGGAGGCTCATCCCGCCAGCGCAGGATGATCCGGCGTCGGCGAGAAGTCCCGTTGCAGATTTGCGAGTAGAGGAAGAACAATCGATGGAAAACATGAAGACCATGCACGCCATGAAGGGGAGCTATCGGTCGTTCGCGATCGAGCTCGTCCTGGATTTCATCATCATGTACCTCGTGATGTACACGATGATCGCGTCCCTCAATCATTTCTACTTCAACCTCAACAACGTCTACATGACCCTCATGATGGTCTCGCCTATGGCGATCCTCATGCTGGTGTTCATGCGGTCGATGTATCCGTCGAAACGGACGAATCTGCTGATCGGCGGGGCTGCCGCCCTGGTGTTTGCGGTCAGCTTCTGGGGTATGCGGACCCAGGCGGCGGTGGGAGACACGGAGTTCCTGCGTTCGATGATCCCGCACCACTCCGGCGCCATCCTGATGTGCCAGCAAGCCTCGCTGACGGATCCGGAAGTGCTCGGTCTGTGCGAGGAAATCGTCCGCTCCCAGGAACAGGAGATCGCCCAGATGAAGGCTCTTCTGGCGCGGCGGTAATTCGGCGGGCGGCCGCGAGGGCCGCCGGCGCGGTCGGCTCTGCGGCAGCGTGTCGCGAGGGCCGACCGCGTCGCCTGCGTAAATCCCTATAGATCGTCGCCGTACGGAGGCGCGGTCATGACTTTCAGGAGTATCCCATGAAGCTGGATCGTCGACTACTGCTGCGCGGCGCTGTCGCCGGAGGCGGTCTCGCGGCCCTGCAGGGCTTGATGCCCGCCTGGGCCCAGACAGGTTCGCCGGGGCTGCGGGCGGACCTGCCGACCCTCACCGGCCCGAACATCGACCTGACGATCGGTCAGTCGCCGTTCACCGTGAACGGGCGCACCGCCACGGCCACAACGATCAACGGCGTGCTTCCCGCGCCGGTGCTCCGTTTGCGCGAAGGCCAGAACGTCCGCCTCGCGGTGACGAACCAGCTTGATGAGGACACATCCATCCACTGGCACGGCATCCTGCTGCCGTTCCAGATGGACGGTGTGCCGGGCGTCAGCTTCCCCGGCATCCGCCCGCGCGAGACCTTCGTTTACGAATTCCCGGTCCGGCAGTCCGGCACCTTCTGGTACCACAGCCACTCAGGACTGCAGGAGGCGCTCGGCCATTACGGGCCCATCGTCATCGACCCGGCGGGCGCCGACCCGGTCGCCTACGACCGCGAACATGTGCTGGTCCTGTCGGACTGGAGCTTCATGCACCCGCACGAAATCTTCGACAAGCTCAAGAAGAGCCCCGGTTACTTCAACCGCCAGCGCACCACCCTGGCCGGCCTGCTGGACGGCAGCGACCGGATGAGCCTGGAAGAGCGCCGGATGTGGGGCGAGATGCGCATGGATCCGCGCGACATCCTCGACGTCAACGGCTCGACCTACACCTATCTGATCAACGGCCACGGGCCGCGGGAGAACTGGACCGGTCTGTTCCGGCCCGGCGAGCGGGTGCGGTTGCGCATCATCAACGCCTCGGCCATGTCGATCTTCAACGTCCGCATCCCCGGCCTGCCGATGACGGTGGTCCAGGCCGACGGCGAGAATGTGCGCCCGATCGAGACCGACGAGTTCCAGATTTCTGTGGCCGAGACCTATGACGTCATCGTCCAGCCGACCGAGGACCGCGCCTACACCATCGTCTCCGAAGCCATCGACCGATCGGGCATGGGGCGGGCGACCCTGGCGCCGCGTCTTGGAATGACCGCCGAGGTTCCGCCGCTGCGGGAGGTTCCCAACCTGACCATGAAGGACATGGGCATGGGGGACATGGGCGGCATGGGCGGAATGGATCACGGGTCCATGGGAGCCCAGCCGGGCGGAGCCATGGCCGGGATGGACCACGGGGCCATGACCGGAGCCTCCGGCGGAGCCATGGCGGGCATGGATCACGGCGCCGTGCCTGCCCAGCCTGCCGGGGCGATGCCTGGAATGGATCACGGCTCCATGGCCGGAATGAACATGCGCGATCCCGAGAATGCGCCGCCCGACATGGCGGTCGGTGTGGGCGTCGATGCCATCGCGATGGCGCCGGCCAACCGCATGGGCGAGCGTCCGATCGGGCTTCAGGATGTTCCGCATCGCGTCCTCGTCTACACCGACCTCGTCTCGCTCCAGCCCAACAAGGATCAGCGTCCCCCGTCCCGGACGATGGAAATCCATCTGACCGGCAATATGGAGCGGTTCATGTGGGGCTTTGACGGCCGAAAATTCAGCGAGCTGGTCGAGCCGATCCGGTTCGAGCGGGACGAGCGGGTGCGCGTGACCCTGGTCAACGATTCCATGATGGCGCACCCGATCCATCTGCACGGCCATTTCTTCGAACTGGTCACCGGGGGCCCTGCCGGGCACCAGCCGCTCAAACACACTGTCAACGTTCCGCCGGGCGGCAAGGTCAGTTTCGACCTGACCGCCGACAACCCCGGCGACTGGGCCTTCCACTGTCACCTATTGCTGCACATGCATGCCGGGATGTTCAATGTGGTCACGGTCCGTCCGATGGAAGGAGCTGCATCGTGAAGACGTCGGTCGCCGTCCTTCCCCTGATCCTCGCCGCGGCCTCCGCGGCGGCGGGAACGCCTGCGCTGGCGCAGAGCCACGCCGGGCATGCAACGCCCGCGCCTGTTCGCCAGACGCTTCCGGAGGGTTGCGTCGCGCGCGGCTCCTCCACCGCCGATGCATCCCGGATAGGGACGGCCGGAGCGCCGACGTGCCCGACGGGCGCGGTGCCCGTCCGTCTGCAGGCTGGGGCGATGCCGGCGGGGCACGACATGTCGACCATGGGCCAGACCCGGTCTGCGCCGGCCATGCCTGCGGGACACGACATGTCTACGATGCCCCAGACGCAGCCCGCTCCAGCCGCCGCGTCTAGACATGCCGGTCATGACATGTCGACCATGGGTCAGACCCAGCCCGCGCCGGCCATGCCGGCGGGGCACGACATGTCGGCTATGGGCCAGACCCAGCCGGCTCCGGCCGCCGCGTCCCCGCATGCCGGCCATGACATGTCGGCCATGGGTCAGACCCAGCCTGCGCCAGCCATGCCCGCGGGGCACGACATGTCGACGATGGGCCAGACTCAGCCGGCTCCGGCCGCCACGTCCCCGCATGCCGGTCATGATATGTCGACCATGGGTCAGACCCAGCCCGCGCCAGCCATGCCGGCGGGACACAACATGTCGACGATGGGCCAGACCCAGCCGGCTCCGGCCGCCGCGTCCCCGCATGCCGGCCATGACATGTCGACCATGGGTCAGACCCCGCCCGCGCCGGCCATGCCGGCGGGGCACGACATGTCGACGATGGGTCAGATGCCGGCCGGACACGACATGTCCGGAATGGCCATGCCGCCCGACGTCCCGACCAGCGCGAACAATCCCGGACGTCCACCGGAAGCCCCCGCTCCGGCGGGCGCGGCAAGCGGGCCGGCCAATGCCGCCGACCTGCTGTTCGACCCCGCCGAAATGGCGGCGGCCCGCGCCCAGCTGTTGGTCGAGCACGGAAACGTCCGCACGACGGCGGTCATCATCGACCAGCTCGAAGCGACCTTTGGCGACGACGAGGAAGGCTACGCCTGGGACGCCCAGGGCTGGACCGGCGGCGACATCAATCGGTTCTGGTGGAAGTCGGAAGGGGAGGGCGCTTTTGACGGCGAGGTCGAGGAGGCCGAGATCCAGGCCCTCTACAGCCGGGCGTTCCGACCCTTCTTCGACTTCCAGACCGGCCTGCGGCAGACCTACCGGCCCGAGGGCGACCGGACCGATCTGGTCGTCGGCATTCAGGGTCTGGCGCCCTACTGGTTCGAGGTCGATGCGGCGGCCTTCCTGTCCAACAAGGGCGAACTGACGGCGAGGGCGGAGGCCGAATATGATCAGCGGATCACCAATCGCTGGATCGTGCAGCCCCGGGCCGAGGTGGTGCTGTCGGCGGAGGACATCCCCGAACTCCGGATCGGGTCCGGCCTGTCGACGCTCCAGATCGGGGCCCGCTTGCGCTACGAGTTCCGCAAGGAATTCGCACCCTATGTCGGCGTCGAATGGACCAAGAGCTTCGGCAATACGGCGGACTTCCTGGAAGCTGACGGGCGAAGCTCGGAAGACACCCGGCTGGTCGTCGGCATTCGGGCGTGGTTCTAGCGAAGCGGCGGCGGGTCTTGTCTTGACGCCGGCGCCCCCACAGGCACGCAACGGGTCGGTTGTCAGGACGCCCCCGCCGGGGCCAGGGCCTCGCTACAGCCTGTGCCTTGCGCCGGCCGGTGACCGGCCCGGTGTTGTCCAATGACAGCGGGGCGGCGGATCCGGGCCGTCGTGATCGATCTGGATGACACCCTGCTCTCAGCCTATCGCCGCCCTGATCTGGCGTGGCGCAGCGTCTGTCAGGTATACCAGACCGAGCTTGGCGACCTCGCTCCGGACGTTGCAGCGCGCGCCCTGACGGAGGCGGGGCGGGCCTTCTGGAGCGATCCGGACAGCCACGCCGTGGGCCGCGCAGACCCGAAGCAGGCCCGGCGCGTCATCGCAGCCAAAGCCTTCGAGGCCTTGCGGCGCGACAGTAGTCCAACGGTATCTCCCGAGATCGCAGAGCGCATCGCCGACGCCTTCAGCCTCCATCGCGACCGGCAGATGCGGCTCGAACCCAAGGCGGACGCCGTGTTGGTCCAACTGCGGGACGCTGGATACCGGCTCGCGCTGCTCACCAACGGCGCCGGTCCACTGCAGCGCGCCAAGATCGAGCGTTTCGGTCTGGCTTCGCGTTTCCATCATATCCAGATTGAAGGCGAGGTCGGCGTTGGCAAGCCCGATCCGGGCGCGTTCAGGCGAGTGTTTGCCGCCTTGAACGTCGATCCGCCCGAGGTCTGTGTCGTCGGAGACAGTCTGGAATGGGACATTCGCCCGGCCAAGGCGCTGGGCTGTTTCACCATTCTGTACGACCCGGAGGCTGGCCAAGCTGTAGGACGCGGTTTCGGCGACGCCCACGTTGTGACCCGGACATTGGCGAGCTTGGCGCCCCACCTTCAGGAGCGTAGTTCGCCCCCCGGCCGGATGGATCGCGCCGGCCGGCGATCACGGCGCGCCGACTGAGCCCAGGGCTGAAAGACCATCGCGAGGGGTCAGCCGGGGAGCCGACCGCTGATCGACGACGGAAAAACGCCGCGCGGCAGGTCGCGCGGCGTTCCTTCCACATCCGGCTTCGGCCCCTCAGGAGGCGGGAGGCCGATCCCTCAGTGAACCATGAAACGGACGAGGCCGTTCATCTGGTGGCCGTCGGCGCCCTTCGCGGCCCAGGCGGCGGAATAGGATCCGGGGGCCAGGATGGGGAGGGGCGCGCTGACCGTGGTGACCGGCGCCGCGTCGTCGACCACAGCCACGTCGATGGACCGGGCGTCAGGGCCCGTCAGCCTGAGAGAGGTCAGGGTCATGGCGTGCGGGAACGTCGCCGAGAAGGTCGTCGGCGCGACCGCTAGCATGGCGTTGTCCGCGGGCGCGGTGACGACGCCGTTGGCGGGGGCCTGCATGGCGGCGTGATCCTGCGCCGACATGCCCGCGTGCGAATGGCTCTGGGCCTGGGCGAGGGAGACGGGAGCCAGCGCCGCCAGAGCGGCCAGGCTGGTGAGGATTGAACGGTTCATGAGAGACTTCCTGATGCTTACGTGGACTACTGGTTGGGCGGCATGGTCATGCCGTCCATCTTCGACATGTCATGGCCGGCCATCGGATCGGCCGGCGGCGGCGTCGGGGCGGGTGCTGGCGCCGAGATCGGAAGAGCG